>NZ_JBSFTP010000010.1:0-148228 GCF_053591315.1 Streptomyces sp. NPDC003042 | reverse complement strand
CCCGACCGCCGCGACCAGCACCACCGGGACTGCATGATTTATGGCGCCTGATCCGGGTCACAGGGGTGCGACCTCGGTCGCGCCACAAATCACGTTTTACGTCCCGGCCAACACCCCACCCCGTCCCCGTCCCCGGCCAGGTGGTCTCCGCCTCCCGTCCATGGCCCCGCGCAGCGGCGACGCACATGGGTTGACTTCGGGTGGCCGCGATATATCGTGTCTAGGGAAGACGCGATATGTTGCGTGCGTCAGCCCACGAGGAGGAGCACCACCATGGCCGAGCAGATGACGTGGTCCGTCGCCGCACCCCAGAGGCTCACCTTCGAACGCCCGGTGACCGAGCTCCGTGTCCGCGTCGCCGGCGGGACGGTCAACGTGGTCGCCGCCGATGAGGGGCCGGCCCGCCTGGAGGTCTCCGCGGTCGACGGGCCGCCCCTGCACGTCGTCCAGGACGATGGCGTCCTCACGCTGTCCTACGAGGACCTGCCCTGGAACGGCACCCAGGGCTTCAAGGAATGGTTCGAGACCAAGCCCTGGAAGGCCTGGTCCGCCTCCTCCGACGGCGGTCGCAAGGCCTGGGAGCGCAGCGTCACCGTCACTCTCGCCGTGCCCGCCGCCACCCGTGTCCAGCTGGCCACCGTCAATGCCACGGCCTTCGTCTCCGGTGTCAGTGGCGCCGTCGACGTCAAAGGGGTCTCGGGTGACGCGACCCTGGTCGGGCTCTCCGGCCGGGTCAAGGCGCACACCGTGTCCGGCAGTGTCGAGGCGCAGTCCGTCACGGGTGGGCTCGGCTTCCACTCCGTGTCCGGCGGCCTGACGGTGGTCGACGGCACGGGGGGCAGCGTACGGGCCGACTCGGTCAGCGGTGACATGCTCATCGACCTGTCCCCGGACCGGACCCCGTCCACCCCGGTGGACATCGTCCTCAATTCCGTCTCCGGGGAGGTCGCGATCCGGCTGCCGCACCCCGCCGACGCCAAGGTGGAGGCCAACACCGCCACCGGCGGGGTCTCCAACGCCTTCGAGGACCTGCGGGTCTCCGGCCAGCTCGGCGCCAAGCGGATCACCGGCACGCTCGGCACGGGCGCCGGCACCCTGCGGGCCACCACCGTCTCGGGCGCCATCGCGCTCCTGCGCCGCCCGCAGGCCGACGCCGACGCCCCCCTCCAGCTCAACAAGAAGGTGCTCTGACATGCCGCCCGTCTTCGCCCACGGCCGCCTCCGCCTCTACCTCCTCAAGCTGCTGGACGAGGCCCCGCGCCACGGGTACGAGGTGATCCGCCTGCTGGAGGAGCGCTTCCAGGGGCTCTACGCGCCCTCCGCCGGCACCGTGTACCCGCGGCTCGCCAAGCTGGAGGCCGAGGGGCTCGTCACGTACGCCACCGAAGGCGGGCGCAAGGTCTACTCGATCACCGAGGCGGGCCGAGCCGAACTGGCCGACCGTGTCGGTGAACTGGCCGACCTGGAGCTGGAGATCCGCGACTCCGTCTCCGAACTGGCCGCCGAGATCCGCGACGACGTCCGGGGCGCCGCCGGTGACCTGCGGCGCGAGATGCGGGCCGCGGCCTCCGCGACGGCCACCCAGGTCGAGGACGAGTCCTGGAAGGCGGCCAAGGAGGAGCTGCGCAAGGCCAGGACGGAGTGGAAGGAGCAGGCGCGCCGGGCGAAGGACGAGAGCCGCCGGGCCCGCGAGGAGGCCCAGCAGGCCCGCCGCCAGGCCAAGGAGGCCCAGGAGCGGGCGCGCGAGGAGGTCCAGCGCATCGCGGCCCAGCTCCAGGAGCAGTTCGTGAAGTCGGGCGGTGTGCTGAGCAGTCTGGCGGGGGCCTGGCTGGGCGGCGGCGGTTCGGGGACCGCGGAGGCCCCGGCGGCCCCGGCGGCCGCGGGGTCCGGCTGGGCCGAGGACCTGGAGCCGACCTCCGACCCGGCGCGGGACCTGGACCGGCTGCTGGACCGCTTCCGTGACGAGGTGCGCGACGCGGCCCGCGACCACGGCGTGACCCCGGCCCGGCTGGCCGAGGCCCGCGCCCACCTCGCGGCGGCCGCCGCCCGCATCACGGCGGGGCTGCGTCCCGGGGCTTAGGCGGCCAGGGCGGTCTCCGCCGTCGCGTAGGTGACGCCGTGGTCCGTGAGGACCTCGGAGACCGTGCCGGGGCGGGAGAGCAGGGCCAGCAGCAGGTGCAGGGTGCCGATGTGGTCGTCGTGGCGGCCGAGCGCGATGCGCAGGGACTGTTCCAGGACCTTCTTCGAGCCCTGCGTGAAGGGGACGTGGCGCCGGCCCGGGTCCGGGGGGCGGCCGAGCGCCGAGCGGATCGAGGAGCCGAGGGTCCGGCGGCGTGGTGCGGCCGGGGACAGGGCGCCCGCGCCGTGGGTCTCCTCGATGCGGGTGACGACCTCGGTGAGGTCGATGCCGAGGCCGGCCAGTGCCTGCTCGTCGGCGCGGGACATGCCGCCCCGGCGGCGGCTCGCCGCGAGGTCGGCGGCGAGGGCGGGCCCGTCCACGCCGAGGGGGTCCAGCGCGCCCAGGGTCATGAGGGAGAGCAGCAGGTGCTCCTCGGTGACCGTGGCGGCCCCGGCCCGGCGGGCCTCGGTCGCCGCGCCCGTCACGGCGTCGCGGGCGTCCGGGGTGAAGCGTTCGAACATCAGAGCCTCCCGTATTTCTTGTGCACGGCCTGCCGGCTGACGCCCAGCTCGGCCGCGATCTCCTGCCAGGACCAGCCCTGGGCGCGGGCGCTGCGTACCTGTACGGCCTCCAGCTGCTCCAGCAGCCTGCGGAGGGCGGCCACGGAACGCAGGCCCACGCGTGGGTCCTGGTCTCCGGCCCGTTCGGCGAGATCGGTGGCGTCCGTCATGCCTGTCAATCTAGGTTGACAAGGGAGGGGGTGTCAACCCTGATTGACAGACTCAGGTGGTGAGGACCACCTTGCCGAAGAGGTCGCCCGATTCGAGCTTCGCGAAGCCCTCGCGCGCCCGGTCCAGCGGCAGCACCTCGTCGATGACCGGCCGTACACTCGTCGCCGCGCAGAAGGACAGCAGGTCCTCCAGCTCGTCCTTCGTGCCCATCGTCGAGCCGACCACCTTCAGCTCCAGGAAGAAGATGCGGGTCAGCTCGGCGTGCGCCGGGCGGTCGCCGCTCGTGGCGCCGGAGATGACCAGCGTGCCGCCCGGGCGCAGGGACTTCACCGAATGGGACCAGGTGGCCGCGCCCACCGTCTCGATGACCGCGTCCACCCGCTGCGGGAGCCGCGCGCCCGGCTCGTACGCCTCCACCGCGCCCAGCTCCACCGCCCGCCGGCGCTTGGCCTCGTCGCGGCTGGTGGCGAAGACCCGCAGGCCCGCCGCCTTGCCCAAGGCGATCGCGGCGGTGGCGACGCCGCCGCCCGCGCCCTGGACGAGCACCGAGTCCCCGGGGCGCACCCCGGCGTTGGTGAAGAGCATCCGGTAGGCCGTCAGCCAGGCGGTGGGCAGGCAGGCGGCCTCCTCGAAGGACAGCTCGGGGGGCTTGCGCAGCACGTTCCAGGCGGGGACGGTCACCTGCTCGGCGAAGGTGCCCTGGTAGCGCTCGGTCAGGATCGAGCGCGGCTCGTCGGGGCCGACACCGTGGCCGCTCTGGCCGATGACGGAATGCAGGACGACCTCGTTGCCGTCCTGGTCGGTCCCGGCGGCGTCGCAGCCGAGGATCATCGGCAGTTTGTCCTCGCCGAGGCCGACTCCGCGCAGCGACCACAGGTCGTGGTGGTTGAGCGAGGCGGCTCGGACGTTGACGGTCACCCAGCCGGGCCGGACGGCGGGTGCGGGGCGGTCGCCCAGCTCAAGGCCGTTCAGCGGCTGGTCTCGGTCGATTCGGGCGGCGTAGGCAGCGAACATGCCGCCAGAGGCTACCGGTCGGTAGCCCCGTCTGACCAGAGGCCGGGAATCGTCGGAGCGCCGGACCGGAATTGGCTTTCCGCTTCCCAAATACCGTCCGTACCAGGCGGTTTGCCCGCTGGAGGACCCTGAACGGAACGTCGGGAGCGGTCCCGGGAGGGGGTAATATTCAGCCATGCGGCGCGCTCGTCATGAGCCTGTCATTCCCACCGCATTCCCTTTGCGTTCCCGCGCCCCATTCGCGCGCCCGGCAAGGACAGACGGCGCGACCCCTCCCGGTTCGGGGGCGGGGAGGGTGCGCTCCGCTCGGCGGGAACGCCGGCGCCCGGGGGCGCCGCACACACGAAGAGGCCCGGCCGGATCACTCCGGCCGGGCCTCACCCGTACAGCTCAGCGTGTCGGTCAGGCCAGGCGGGCCACTCCGTCGGCCTTCGCCGCCGCGGCGACGGCGGCCGTGACGGCCGCGGCGACGCGCTCGTCGAACGGCGAGGGGATCACGTAGTCGGCGGCGAGCTCGTCACCCACGACACCGGCGATGGCGTCGGCGGCGGCGATCTTCATGCCCTCGGTGATCCGCGTGGCGCGGACCTTCAGGGCGCCCGCGAAGATGCCCGGGAAGGCCAGCACGTTGTTGATCTGGTTCGGGAAGTCCGAACGGCCCGTGGCCACGACCGCCGCGTACTTGTGCGCGACGTCGGGGTGGACCTCCGGGTTCGGGTTGGCCATGGCGAAGACGAACGCGTTCTTCGCCATGGAGGCCACCGCCTCCTCCGGGACCGTACCGCCGGAGACACCGACGAAGACGTCCGCGCCCGCCAGGGCGTGCTCCAGGGAGCCGGACAGGCCCGACTTGTTGGTCAGGCCCGCGATCTCCGCCTTGACGTCCGTCAGGTCCTCGCGGTCGCTCGAGACGACGCCCTTGCGGTCGGTGACACAGACGTCGCCGATGCCCGCGTCCACCAGGATCTTGGCGATGGCGATGCCCGCCGCGCCCGCGCCCGAGATGACGGCGCGCAGGTCGCCGAGGGTGCGACCGGTGAGCTTCGCGGCGTTGCGCATGGCGGCCAGCGTCACGATGGCCGTGCCGTGCTGGTCGTCGTGGAAGATCGGGATGTCCAGCGCCTCCTGGAGGCGCCGCTCGATCTCGAAGCAGCGGGGGGCGGAGATGTCCTCCAGGTTCACCCCGCCGAAGGACGGCGCGAGACGGATGACCGTCTCGATGATCTCGTCCGTGTCCTTGGTGGCGAGCGCGATCGGAACCGCGTCCACTCCACCGAACTGCTTGAACAAAATGGCCTTGCCCTCCATCACGGGGAGCGAGGCCTCGGGACCGATGTCACCGAGCCCGAGCACGGCCGTACCGTCGGTGACGACGGCGACCACGTTGGACTTCCAGGTGTACTCGTTCACCAGGTCCGGCTGCTCGGCGATGGCGCTGCACACTTTCGCCACGCCGGGCGTGTACGCGAGGGACAGGTCGTCCTTGTTGTTGACCGGCACCGTGGCCTGGATGGCCATTTTGCCGCCCCGGTGCAGCGCGAACACCGCGTCGGGATTGTTGTCGGTAACGCTGTCACTGCGAGGGTTGACGATCTCCGCTGCCACTGTGTGTGACCCCTTAGGTCCTTTGAATCGTTGAGGGTGGCCACTCCTGGTTAAGGGGTGGGCGGGCACCGCGTCCGTACTCCGCGTCGACGGTTGGCCCGTCTCCACGAAGGGGAGGTTCGTACGCGCGGGCGCGCCGCACGCGCGCCCTGAGCCCCGGATGAGGGGTGTAAGGATCTGTTCTACCGGAAGAACGCTCGCCCAGACGAGTCGATTCCTGCTCGACCATAGGGTGCTTGTCCTGGTTTTGGCTAAAAGTCCAAAGCTCTCTGTCCGCCAGGCGAGACGTGCCGCAAAAAGTGAGGCAAAACCGCCTGGTCACAGGCGTTTGTTCGGCTTCTGGGGGCTTGGCCCGCAGTCCTGTTGGGTGATCGGGGTTGTCCGTTATCTGATTTTGACCTGATGGGCAGCCTGAATGCGTCAGTCCGAATGGCAAGATGCCGTCATCACACATGGTCGCGACACTCGAAGGTGCGTGCACGACCGCTCTCGGATGCTTTCCACCTGCCGGAGGAACCAGCTCATGACCGCTAGCATCACCCGTCGTCGTACGACCGCCGCCCGGTCCCGGATCGCCGCGGTCGGCGCGATCGCGGTCGCCGGCGCCCTGATCCTCACCGGTTGTGGCGACCAGACCGACAACGGCTCCGCGACCAAGGACAAGACCAGCGACGCCCCGCTGTTCGCGAAGCTGCCCAAGAAGATCCAGGACGCGGGCGTCATCAAGGTCGGCACGGACGCCGCGTACGCCCCGATGGAGTTCACCGAGGGCGGAAAGATCGTCGGCGTCGACCCCGACATCGCGGCCGAGCTCGGCAAGCAGCTCGGCGTGAAGTTCGAGTTCACCTCCGGCACCTTCGACGGCCTGATCACCTCGCTGGAGACGGGCCGCCAGGACATCGCCATGTCGTCGATCACCGACAACAAGAAGCGCCAGGAAGGCCTGGACGACAAGGGCCAGAAGATCGGCAAGGGCGTCGACTTCGTCGACTACTTCTCCTCCGGCGTCTCGCTCCTCGTCAAGAAGGGCAACCCGCAGAACATCAAGTCCCTCGACGACCTGTGCGGCAAGACGGTCGCCGTCCAGCGCGGCACCACGTACGAGGACACCTTCAAGGCACAGGCCGAGAAGTGCGGTGACAACAAGCTCACCATCGAGGCCTTCGACACCGACGCCGAGGCCCAGACCCGCGTCAAGGCCGGTGGCGCCGTCGCCGACCTGAACGACTACCCGGTCACCGCGTACACCGCGAAGACCTCGGGCGGCGGCAACGACTTCGAGGTCGCCGGCCAGCAGGCCGACGTCGGCCTCTTCGGCATCGCCGTCTCCAAGGACAACACCCAGCTCCGCGACGCCATCAAGGAAGCCCTCGACGCCATCATCAAGGACAGCTCCTACACGAAGGTCCTGGAGAAGTGGAACGTCAAGGACAGCGCCGTGCAGTCCGCGACGATCAACGCAGGCAAGTGACCGAGCGCTCCACTGAAGGGCAGTCGTAGTGACTGACAAGATCGACAAGGGTCCGGCCGCGACTCCGCCGGCCGGACCCGGAGCCTCGGGTTCCCCCTACGAGGCCATCAAGGCAATCCCCGTACGGCACTACGGCCGCTGGCTCAGCGCCGTGGTCGTGGCCGTGCTCCTCGCCTGGCTCGTCTACGCCTTCTCCCAGGGCAAGGTCCTGTGGGGCACGGTCGGCGACAAGCTGTTCGACCCCTCGGTGATCGCCGGTCTCGGCAACACCATCGTGATCAGCGTCACGGCGATGGCGCTGGGCCTCGTGCTCGGCATCCTCTTCGCGGTGATGCGGCTCTCGAACAACCCGGTCACGAGTTTCGTGTCCTGGCTCTACATCTGGTTCTTCCGCGGTACCCCGGTGTACGTCCAGCTGCTGGTGTGGTTCAGCCTCCCGCTGATCTTCCAGTACATCAACCTGGGTCCGATCTACAAGAACGAGACCGTCGACGTCATGACGCCGTTCATGGTCGCCCTGCTGGGCCTCGGCCTGAACGAGGGCGCCTACATGGCGGAGATCGTCCGGGCCGGCATCCAGTCCGTCGACGAGGGCCAGGCCGAGGCCTCGCACGCGCTCGGCATGACCCGGACGCAGACGATGCGCCGCGTGGTGCTCCCGCAGGCGATGCGGGTGATCATCCCGCCGACCGGCAACGAGTTCATCAACATGCTGAAGACCTCGTCCCTGGTCTCGGCGGTGCAGTACACCGAACTGCTGCGGGCCAGCTCCAACATCGGCAGCACGGCCGGCGCGGTCATCGAGATGTACTTCGTCGCCTCGATCTGGTACCTGGCTCTGACCAGCGTCTTCAGCGTCGGCCAGTACTACCTGGAGCGCCGCTACGCCCGCGGTTCGCTGCGCACCCTGCCGCCCACGCCGCTGGAGCGGCTGAAGGCCAACCTGAACATGTTCCGCCGTACGGAGGTGGCGAAGTGACCGCCCAGCCGATGGTCAAGGCAGAAGGCGTCCACAAGTCGTACGGCGCCGCCCACATCCTCCGGGGCATCGACCTGGAGGTCGCGCCGCGGGAGGTCTTCTGCCTGGTCGGCCCCTCGGGCTCCGGCAAGTCGACCTTCCTGCGCTGCATCAACCACCTGGAGCGCATCAACGCCGGCCGGCTCTCGGTCGACGGCCAGCTCGTGGGATACCGCCAGAAGGGCGACAAGCTCTACGAGCTGAAGGACAGCGAGGTCGCGACCCAGCGCCGCGACATCGGCATGGTCTTCCAGCGCTTCAACCTGTTCCCCCACATGACGGCCATAGAGAACGTCATGGAAGCCCCCGTCATGGTCAAGGGCGAGAGCAAGGCGGTGGCGCGGGCGCGCGCCGTCAAGCTCCTCGACCGGGTCGGCCTCGGCGACAAGGGCGGGAACTACCCCACCCAGCTCTCCGGCGGCCAGCAGCAGCGTGTGGCGATCGCCCGCGCGCTGGCCATGGAGCCGAAGCTGATGCTCTTCGACGAGCCCACCTCGGCGCTCGACCCCGAGCTGGTGGGTGACGTCCTCGACGTCATGCGGGACCTGGCCGAATCGGGCATGACCATGATCGTGGTGACCCACGAGATGGGCTTCGCCCGCGAGGTCGGCGACAACCTCGTCTTCATGGACGGCGGAGTGGTGGTCGAGTCCGGCCACCCCCGCGAGGTCCTGGGCAACCCGCAGCACGACCGGACGAAGGCGTTCCTGTCGAAGGTGCTGTAACCCCCGCGGTGCGTGAGAGGGGCGGTACGGATTCCCGTACCGCCCCTCACCCGTACCGCCCCTCACCCGTGCTTGGGAGGTCTCCCGGTTCCTACTTCAGGCCCAGGACCAGCGCGTCCGAGGGGGAGCGCCAGACCGTACGGGCCTCCGCGAAGCCCGCCTCGCGCAGGGTGCGGGCGTGCCAGGCCGCGTCGGGGGTGTCGCCGTCGGCGTGCTCCCCGTAGATCTCGAACCGGGCCTTCGTCGGCTCGGCCAGCACCGGGTCGGCCGCGGCCAGGGCCCACCACTCGCGCCAGTCCAGGACGCCCGCGGCCTTGGCCCGGTCCATCCCGGCGTGCCGGTGGGCGTGCTCGGCGGCGTCGATGCGCGGGGTGGACGGGTCGGGCATGTGGTCGGCGTTCATGAACACGCCGCCGGGGCGGACCAGGGGCGCGATCTGCCCGTACAGGACGGCGAGCTCCTTGCTGTACAGCCAGTGCAGCGCGGTCGCGGTCAGGACGGCGTCGTAGGAGTCGTACGGGAGCGCGGCCGCCCAGTCGGGATCCTTGAGGTCGGCGGTGACGAAGGAGACCCGTTCGTCGCCCGCGAAGTGGCCCCGGGCGATGGTGAGCAGCGCGGGGTCGAGATCGACGCCGGTGCTGGTGGCTTCCGGGAACCGCTTGAGGACGCGGTCCGTGATACTTCCCGTACCGCACGCCAGATCCAGCACCCGGGGGGCGGGTCCGGTCAGTGCCTCGACCATGTCCAGCATGACCCGGAACCGCTCCTCGCGGTCGGGCATGTACCACTCCTGCTGCCGGTCCCAGCTGTCCTGCCACGCCTGCCAGTCCGTGCCCGTCGCGCGAGTCGCGCCGGTTACCGCGTCCGCCATCCTGAAGCCCTCCACTCGTAATACCCTGGAAGCTGTATCAGCCGTTACCGCTGGCTACCGCCGACAATAATCCGCATCCGTAAGGACTACAAGTGGAACTGGCCCATTACTCGGACTATGCCGTGCGCCTGGTCAACACCGAGGAGCCGGCCCGTAACAAGGACTCGCTCACCTCGGTGGAGGACGTCCGCGCCCTCTTCGGACCCAGCGTGCAGATGGCCCGCCGGGTCACCGACACGGACGTCACCCGCTTCCGCAACGTCCGCGGCCGGCTGCGCGCCGTCTTCGAGGCCGCCGACGGCGGCGACCACGTCCTCGCCGTGGACCTGCTGAACTCCCTGCTCATGGAGTTCCCCGTCAGCCCACAGGTCTCCGGCCACGAACTCGTCGGCCCGGACGGCCGCCCCGACTGGCACATCCACCTCGCCGACCACCCCTCCAACGCCTCCGCCGGCTACGCCGCCATCGCGTCCATGGGCCTGGCCTTCCACCTCACCGAGCACGGCCCCGACCGGCTCGGCCTGTGCCAGGCGCCGCCCTGCCGCAACGCCTACCTCGACACCTCCACCAACCGCTCCCGGCGCTACTGCTCCGACCGCTGCGCCACCCGCGCCAACGTCGCCGCCTACCGCGCCCGCAAGCGGGTCGAGGCAGAGGAGTCCGCCCGCAGCAGCCGCACCGCCGAGGCCGCCCAGGACAGCCGCGCCCTCAGCGAGCGCTGATCCGCCGGGCGGGGCCGCAGGCGCAGCACGGCCGTCGCCAGCACCAGCTCCTCGGGGACCGTCCCGTAGTCGGTGCTGTCGCCGGTCTCGTTGTACGGGTTGTCGCCGAGCATCCACCAGCCCCCCGGGCGGCGCTCCGCCGCCCGCTTGACCACCAGCAGGTCCTGCTGGAAGGGATGCCGGAACACCGCCACGTCACCCGGGCGGACCAGCGCCCCGAGACGGACCACCAGCCGGTCGCCGTGCAGCAGGGTCGGCACCATCGAAGGGCCCGTCACCTCCAGCACCTGGAAGCGCGCCCGCGAGCGCCTGTTCTCCACCATCCTGACCTCCTCGTCCCTCCCCGCATGCTGCCGTACGGTCCCGTACATTCGCTCACCACTCCTCGGCCCACCCTGGACTTTTGTCCCAAGCCCACGGGGGCGCCCGCGAAAACCGGTTCCCCAGCGAGTAATCTCCCCCTTGAGAAGACGATCACGAGGAGGACAAACTCCATGCTTTCCCGCCTCTTCGCCCCCAAGGCGAAGGTCTCCGCCCACTGCGATCTGCCGTGTGGCGTGTACGACCCTGCCCAGGCCCGCATCGAGGCCGAGTCCGTCAAGGCCGTGCAGGAGAAGTACCAGGCCAACGACGACGCCGACTTCCGCGCGCGCGCCATCACCATCAAGGAGCAGCGCGCTGAGCTCGCGAAGCACCACGTTTCGGTGCTGTGGAGCGACTACTTCAAGCCGCCGCACTTCGAGAAGTACCCGCAGCTGCACACCCTGGTCAACGACACCCTGAAGGCCCTCTCGGCCGCCAAGGCGTCGAACGACCCGGCGACCGGCGCGAAGGCCCTTGAGCTCATCGCCGAGATCGACCGCATCTTCTGGGAGACCAAGGCCGCCTGATCCTGCGTCCTTGCGCGCCGCCCCCACCGGTCGGCGCGCGACGAGAACGGCCCGACTGCTCCGTGCAGCCGGGCCGTTCTCGTCTTCCGCGGTCCTGCGCGATCAGTCCTCGGTGTCGTCGTCTTCGTCGTCGAGGCGGGCCAGCCAGGTGGCCAGGCGTTCCACCGGGACCTCGAAGTCCGGGTTGAGGTCGACGAAGGTGCGGAGCTGCTCGGCGAGCCACTCGAAGGTGACCTCCTCCTCGCCGCGCCGCTTCTCCAGCTCCTCGATGCCGCGATCGGTGAAGTACAAGTCGGGCTCCGTGCCGTGTCGTGAGGGGTACGTGATGGGGTGTTTCCCGCCAGGATAATCCGCCTGTCGGCGATCCCTCCCGTCGTCCCGCCCCCAGGGCTAACCTGGACGGCCTCAGTGGGGCGAGCGGGGGGCGGGGGCCAGGGGATGCCGGATGGGCGCACGGCAGGCTCCGCGCGCGCCTTCGAGCTTCTGGAGCCCCTCGTAAGAGCCGCGACGGTACGCGTCCACGCGCCCTGGGACGGGTATGAAAACCCCGGCAACGACTCGTCCGGACCCACCTGGGGGAGCGGCTTCTTCATCGCCCCCGGCTGGGTACTGACGTGCGCGCACGTGGTCGGCGAAGGGGGTGCTGCGGTGCGTCTGGCGGGGCGTGAGGTCGGCATCACCTTCTTCCCGGTCGGCGGGCCCGACCCGGCCACCGGGACGGTCGCCGGGCGGGTGGAGTGCGTACTGCCCGAACGGCTGGACGAGCGGCGGCCCGGCCGGGGAGCCCTGTGGGACCTGCCGGACCTGGCACTGATCCGGGTGCTCTCGCCGATATCGCACGCCTGCGTCTGGCTGACCGACCGGGCCCGGCCCCGCCTCGACGAGGCCGCGTACTTCGGCTGCACCGAAGAGCTCGGCATACGCGAGATCACCGGCCGCACCACCCGGCTGCGCGGCATCGCCGCCAACGGCGCCGCGATCCGCCTCGGCGACGACGACGAGATAGAGCCCGGCATGTCCGGCGGGCCCGTGGTGGACCTGGCGCGCGGGGAGGTCGTCGGAGTGGTCAAGGCCAGGCGGCACTCGGGTGGCGGCGGGGTCGCCGTGTCGGTGGCCCAGCTGCGGACCCTGCCGATGGCGGCGACCGGTCAGACCGGGCTGTACCGCAGGGTCATGCAGGCCCACGACCTGTACCACTACGACCGGCACCTGAGCGACCTGGACAGCCGCCGGACCTGGACCGACGTGCACGACGAACTGCCGGCCGGGGACGACGACCCGTACGGCGGACGCGGCCGGCTCACCCCAGGGGAGCGCACCACCCTGTGCGGGCTCCTCGCCGAACTGCCGCCGCCCGGCTCCTCCGAGGCGGTCCGCGAACTGGCCGAGCAGGCCCGCGGCGAGGAGCCCGACACGGGCTTACCGGCCCCGCTCAGCTGGCGCGACGGGCTCGGGCTGCTGCACGACCCGCCGGGCGGGGGCGGCGAGGCCGCCGCGATGCTCCGGTACGCGACCGACGTGAGCGTGGCCGACCACCGCGAGCCGCCGGCGCCGGGCGCGGACGAGGAGCTGTGGGACTGGGTACGGGCCACCGCGGAGCGGCTGTGGCGCCCGCTGCGCCGGGAACTCGCGGAGCGGCACGAGCGCGGCCTGGCCGAGCGGGAACGGCGGCGGCGCGCGAGCGCCGGGCAGGCGGTGCACGGCCCCGCCCGGCGGGCCGGGGGGCTGCCCGCGGGCCCCTCGGTGGTGCTGGAGGTGTGGGCGCACGGCTGGGAGGACGTCTACGACTGGCGGGTCTCGGTGCTGGCCGGACCCGCGCGGCCCGGGCGGGTGACACCGGTGGGCTCGGGCGTACGGGTGCACCGGCGGGACCTGTCGGAAGCCGCGCGGGCCCCGCTCGCCGAGGGGTTCCGGCGCTGCGACGCGCACGAGACGGCCGCGCTCCTCGAAGTGATGGTCACGCCGGACCTGTTCGACCTGGAGGTACACGAGTGGACGGTGACCGGCGGGGCGCCGGTGGGAGTGCAGCGCCCGGTGGTGTTCCGCCACGCGGCCGACGGCGAGCCGGAGCCGGTCGCGCTGCGGCGGTGGGCAGGGGTACGGGCGGGGCCGCTGCTGGACCAGCGGGCCGACTGCGCGCGGGGGAGAGCGCGCAGCCCCTCGCCGGAGTGGCTGGTGGGGCTGGCGGACAACACCGTGCCCGTGCTCTGCCGGGCGCCGGGCCTCGAACCGACGCTGGGCGCGCTGCACGCCGTACGGGACGCGGGCTACGGGGTGGTGGTGTGCCGGCGGGCTCCGGCGGGGCCGGGGGTGTCGTGCGCGCCGTTCCACCGGGGGCTGCGGGAGGAACTGGCCGAGGCGGGCCGGGGCGCGGTACTGCCGCTGAGGCTGCAGGCGCTGCGGCAGCGGCAGTACGGGGCGGACCCGGACGCGTACTGGGCGGCCGGGATGGCCCTCGTCTGGGACGACCCCACACGCGTCCTGCCCGAGGACGAGCCGCTGCAGGGGGACTTGTGAGGGAGCTTCGAGGGAGGGAGCAGCCGTGAACGAGGAATGGCTCGTGTACCGGGGCGTGGGTGAGCCCCACGACGGGATCGACGCCCTGCCCGATCCGCCGCCGTGGCGGGATTTCGACGGCGGACCCGTCGTGGAGCCCGGCGCGGCGGCCGCCCGCACCGACGGGAACGTGGCGCGGCGGCTCGGCGCCCACCGGCAGGCGGCCGAAATGCACCGGCCCGAGCCGGAGGAACTGGAGGCCATCAACGCGGCGCTCTACCTGCGCAGGCCGTTGCTGGTGACCGGATATCCCGGAACCGGGAAGTCCACCCTCGCGCACGCCGTGGCGCACGAGTTGAAGCTCGGCCGCGTGCTGCGCTGGCCCGTGGTGTCGCGGACCGTGCTCCAGGAGGGCCTCTACCGGTACGACGCCCTCGCCCGCCTCCAGGACGTACAGATCGCCGCGAGCGGCGCTCCCGGGGCGGGAGCGGCGCCCGGCATCGGAAAGTACGTCAGGCTCGGCCCGCTCGGGACGGCGCTGCTGCCCACGGCGCGGCCCCGCGTGCTGCTCATCGACGAGCTCGACAAGAGCGACATCGACCTGCCGAACGACCTGCTGAACGTGCTGGAGGAGGGCGAGTTCACCCTCCCCGAGCTGGAGCGCGTCGCCGACACCGAGCCCGAGGTGCAGGTGCTCACCGACGACGGGGCCAAGGTGACCGTGCGGGACGGGCGCGTGCGCTGCCGGGCCTTCCCCTTCATCATCCTGACCAGCAACGGGGAACGGGACTTCCCCGCCGCGCTGCTGCGCCGGTGCCTCCAGCTCAAGCTCGGGCAGCCCGGCGAGAAGCGGCTCGCCACGATGGTGCGGGCGCACCTCGGGGAGGAGGCCGCACGGCTCGGGGCCGACCTGATCCGGGAGTTCCTCAGTCGCTCGCGGTCCGAGCTGGTCGCCGCCGACCAGCTGCTCAACGCCATCTACCTCACCCACTACGCCGCCCCGCCCACCCGGGAAGACCTCGCGGACCTGCTCATCCAACGCCTCGACCGTCCGAGGTGAGGCCCGTGCCCGCGCCCGTGCCCGTGCCCGTTGATCCGGACCTCCGCGCCCTGGCCGCGCTGTTGCGGGCCGCCGGGCTCGATCCGTCGGCCGAGGAGCTGGCCGACGCGTTGTGGCTGGCGGGGAGGACGGCGGGCGCGGTGCGGGGCCTCGAAGGAGGCGATCCGGTCCCGGCGGAGGCGCGGGTGGGCCGGCCGGAGGAGGAGGAAGGGAAGGAGCGTACGGAAGAGGCGCCGGGGGAGTCGCCTGCGGAGCCCCCGCCCGTACGGGAGGAACCGGAGGCTGAAGATCCGGTCAGCCTGTATCCCGCCGGAGCGGTCCGGGCCGCCGACGGCGAATGGGAAGCTGAGATTCCGGTCGGGGCCGGGGTGCCCGTCCGGGTGCCCGTCGCGGCAGCGCTGCCCCGGATCCTCGACATCCAGCGGGCCCTGCGCGCCCTCCAGCGCCACCGGCCGCCCGGACCGCCCACCCGCACCGTGCTCGACGAGGCCGCCACCGCCGACGCCGGAGCCCGCGCTTTCGGGCTCGTGATCCCCGTCTTCCGGCCGGAGAGCCGGCGCGAGGCGACCGTACGGCTGGTGATGGACGCGTCGCCGTCCATGGCGGTGTGGCAGGAGATGTTCGAGGAACTGCGGTCGGTGTGCGAGCGGCTGGGCGCCTTCCGGGACGTGCGGGTGCACTACCTGCACCGGCTCACGGACGGTACGGCGGCCGTCGGACGCGGCCCCGCGCCCGGCACCGGACTGCGCTCCGGGGACCAGCTGCGCGACCCCACCGGCCGGGCGCTGACCATGGTGGTGTCCGACTGCGCCGGGCCGCTGTGGCGCGAGGGCGAGGCGCAGCGGCTGCTGTACCGGTGGGCCGAGTGCACGCCGTGCGTCGTCGTGCAGCCCTTGCCGCAGCGGCTGTGGAGCCGCAGCTGGCTGCCGACCGAGCGCGGGGTGCTGGAGCGCGCCGAGGAGGGCGGAGCCGGCGGGGGCGGCGGTCTGAAGCTGAGATTCCGATCAGACCGGGCGCCGCGTCCCGGGCGGCCCACCGGCGGGCTCACCGTGCCCGTCCTGCCGCCGAACGCGACCGCGCTCGGGGCCTGGGCCCGGCTCGTCGCCGGACTGGGCACCGGACCGGTGCCGGCCGAGGTGGGCCGGGTGCTCGCCCACCATCCCGCCGCCCCCGTGCCGCTGCCCCGGACCGCGCGCCCGCCCCGCGAGCTGGTGCGCCGCTTCCGCGCCTCCGCCGCGCCCGGTGCCGTACAGCTCGCGGTGTACCTGGCGGCGGCTCCCCTGACGCTGCCGGTGATGCGGCTGGTGCAGCGCACGATGCTCCCGGACTCGGAGCCGTCCGACCTGGCCGAGGTGCTGCTCAGCGGGCTGCTGCGGCGCAGCGGCCCGGCGCCCGGGCAGTGGTACGAGTTCGTCCCGGGCGTGCAGGACGTGCTGCTGGGGCCGCTGGGGCGGGACGAGGCTGCCCTCGTGCTCAAGCACTGCTCGGAGTACGTGCTGGCGCACTTCGGGCGGGGCGTACGGAACTTCCCCGCCCTCGCGGTCTCGCAGCTGACCGGGGTCGCGCCGCGGGACTCCGCGCGGGAACCGGGCCGGGTGCCGGCCGGACGGCTGCCGCAGGCCTTCGCGCAGGTCTCGGCGAAGGTCGTACGACGCTACCTGCCCGGGCCGCCCGCGCAGGGCCCGACGGTGGATCAGGAACCGCCCGCGCCCCCGCCGTTCGGGCGGGCCCGGGCGGTGCGCGCGGCCCGGGACCGGCTCGCGGACGGGGACGCGCGGGCGCTGTACGAGTCCGTGGCGCTGCTGCGGCGGGCCGTGGCGGCCCCCGCCGGACCGGACGATCCGCCGGAGGAGGCGGAGACCGGGCTGGCGGGAGCGCTGCTGCGGCTGTGGGCGGCGCAGCGGGACCCGGAAGTCCTCGACGAGGCCGAGCGGGCGGTGACCGGGCTGCGCACGGCGGCGGCGCGGGCGGTGCTGGGCCGGGTGCTGTACGAGCGGGCGCTGACGGGTGCACCGGATGCGGAGCTGCTGGCCGCCGCGGACCGGGAGTTCGCGGAGGCGGGCGCCGCCGCAGTGGATCCGGAGCTGCGGCGGGACTGCGCGGTGCGGCGGGCGCGGGTCCTGGTCCGGTTGAGCGAACTGCGGGACGACCCGGGCCCGTTGCGGGAGGCGCGGGCCGCGCTGGAGGCCCTGGCCGCCGCCGACCCGGCCCCGGCCCCCGAGCTGCGGCTGGCGCTGGGCCGCGTCCTGCTGGCCCTGCTGCCCCGCACCCCGGACCCCGCCGAACGCACCGCCCTGGCCGAACAGGCCGCGGCCACCCTGACGGCGGTCCTGGCCGTTCTCCTGGACGCGGTACCGGGCCCGGCCGACGCGGCGGGGCGGGAGCCGGACGGTGGCGCTGCCGGCGCGCCCGCCGTCCCGGTGGCGCCCGGTGCGGACGGCCCGGGGGACGGGGGCGCGGGCGGGGCGGGGTCCGGTGCCGGCCGGTCCGACGCCACGGGGTCACGGCAGGACGGCGCTACTCGCGACCCCGCCGTCCCGGTGGCGCCCGGTGCGGACGGCCCGGAGCCCGGAGGCGCAGCGGGGGCCGAGACGACCGGCCGCCCCGCCGGCCGGGGAGCGTCCGGTGTGGGCCGGGCCCCGGAGACGGAGGACGGTCCGCAGCAGTCGCCGCGGGGCCCGGGGCCTGGCGGGGGTGGGCCCGGTGCCGGGCCGGCTGGTGCCGTGGAACCCGGCCGTGCCGGCAGGGCCCGGCAGGCTGCCGGGCAGTCGCCGCGGGGCCCGGGGTCTGACGGGGTCGGCGACCAGGCGCTGGGGGAGAGCCATTCGGACCCGGTGGTCCAGGGCCGTGGCGCGGACGTAGACCATCACGCCGACCCGGCGGGGCGGCGCGGTGGCGCCGCCCCCGCCGACGGCGACGGGCGCGAGGCGGTCGGCGGTCCCTGGGAGGGGACACCCGCTCCGGGCCACACCGGGAGGCGGCGGCGGGCCCGCGTAAGGGTGGAGCTGGCCACCGCGCTGCGGTACCTGCCCGGGCGGCTGGAGGAGGCGGCCGGGCAGCTGGCGCTGGCGCTGGAGGAGGCCCCCGGCGAGCCCGAGCTGCGGCTGGCCGGGCTGCTGTGCCTGGCCAGGGTGCACCGGGCCCGCCACGCCCGCGACGGGGACCCGGTGGCGTTGGAGGACGCGGCCGAGGCGTACGGGCGGGCCCGGCGGCTGATCCCCCGGGACGGCGACGCCTACGCGGAGCTGCTGCCCGAGTGGGGCGACGTACTCCTGGACCGGACACGGGCCGCCGACGGCAGGCCGTTCGCCTCGACCGCCGTACGGGTGCTCCGCGAGAGCCGGGCCGCCGTGCCCCAGTCGGACCCGGGGGCGGCGTACCGGCTGCTGCGGCTGGCGGCGGGGCTGCGGCTGCGGCACTCCTACGAGGGGGACCTGGTCGACCTCCGGGAGGCCGAGTACCTGCTGGAGCTGGCCGCGCGGCAGAGCCACAGCCCGCTGGAACGGGCCCGCGCCTGGCGGGAGCACGGCGACGTCCAGCAGGAGATCCACGCCCACACCCGCACCGCGGACCGCCTCGACCGGGCGGCGGACTCCTACCGCCGGGCCTGGCGCGCCGCGCTGGAGGCCGACCGGGAGGAACGCCAGGACACCGCCGTCCACCTCGCCGCCCGGGTGCAGGAGCTGCGCGGGGAGGTCCTGGAGCGGCTGGCCCGTCCCCGCGCGGCCCTGGACGCCTACCGGGCCGCGCTGGAGCTGTGGCAGCGGCTGGGTGAGCCGGCGGCCGCTCGGCCGCGGGCGCTGCGCGCACGCGTACGAGGCCTGGAGGCGGGCCTCTGATTCGCTTCCTGTGACACGCTGCCTGATCCGTTTCCGCCCGCCGGGCGGCGGGAAAAGGCAGTGGACACCGCATACGACAGGGGGACGGCCAGCCCATGGTGACCGTACGTCAGGAAGTGGCAGCAACGGATCGCCCGTGCCCCGGGCAGCTGCCGGATCTCTCCGGGCTCGACCTGGCAGCGCTGCGGGGGATCGACCACCCGGTGCTCGCCGAGGTGATCGAGGGCATGGTCGAGCGGGTCACGCACCCGGCCGAGATCCTGAACGCCTTCGACTCGGGCGTCGCGTGAGGACGTCGCGCGTGAGGACGTCCCGCCTCAGGGGGGCGCACGTGGGGGCGCGCGAACTGCGGCCGTCGCACCGCTGGTTGACCACTTTCCGCCGTTAGCCGGACCCGTCCGAAGGGCAGGGATGGACCGTCCGCGGCGGGAGGTACAGGCGATGAGCCATGCGATCACGAGCGATCTCGTGCTGCCCCCGCACCGGACCCCCGCCCGGCACGCGCGCCACGCCCCCTGGCCCTACACCCGGCTCGACGTGCCCGCGCTGCGCGCCGCCGGGCACAGGCCGCACCCGATCCGGCAGTTCGTGCTCAAGACGCACAGCCGCTGCAACCTCGCCTGCACCTACTGCTACGTCTACGAGATGGCCGACCAGAGCTGGCGCACCCGCCCCGCCACCATGGCCCCCGCCACCGCCCTGCGCGCCGCCGAGCGGATCGCCGAGCACGCCGCCGCCCACGACCTGACCCGCGTCGACCTCGTCCTGCACGGCGGCGAACCCCTGCTCACCCCGCCCGCCGGACTGGCCGCCCCCGTCGAGGCGGTACGGGCGGCCCTGGCCCGCCGCGCACCCGGAACCCGGGTCACCGCCACCGTCCAGACCAACGGCACCCTGCTCACCGGGGCCCGGCTCGCCGCACTGGCCGCCGCCGGGATCCGGGTCGGCGTCAGCCTCGACGGCGGACTCCCCGCGCACAACGCCCGCCGCGTGGACCACGCCGGGCGGCCCGGCTTCGCCGCCGCCGCCCGGGGCCTGCGGCTGCTCGCCCGGCACCCCGACAGCTACGCCGGGGTGCTGTGCGTGGTGGACGTGGCCCAGGACCCGGTGGAGACGTACGAGTCGCTGCTCGCCTTCGCGCCGCCCAGCGTCGGGCTGCTGTTGCCCCTGGCCAACTGGAGCACCCCGCCGCCCGGCGCCGCCGGGCACGCGACCCCGTACGGCGACTGGCTGCTCGCCGTCTTCGAGCGCTGGTGGCACGACGGGGTGCGGCGCACCCGGATCCGGATCTTCGAGGAGGTCATCGCGCTGCTGCTCGGGCTGCCCGCCGCCACCGAGACGCTGGGCCTGGCCCCCGCCACCACCGCCGTCGTCGAGACGGACGGCAGCATCGAGCAGGCCGATTCGCTGAAGTCCGCCTACGAAGGGGCCGCCGAGACCGGGATGACCCTCGACACGCACAGCTTCGACGAACTGCTCGACCACCCCGGCTTCGCCGCCCGCCAGCTCGGCCGGGACGCCCTCGCCCCGACCTGCCGGGCCTGCGAACTCGTCGAGGTCTGCGGCGGCGGGCACTACCCGCACCGCTACCGCGCCGGGGAGGGCTTCCATCAGCCGTCCGTGTACTGCGCCGACCTCCAGGCCGTCATCCGGCACATCGCCCGCGCCCTGCACACCGCCGCCACGACGGGACAGGCCGCGTCATGACCCACCGCACCGAAGCCGCCCGGCGCACCACGGTCCCCGCACAGCCCACGGACCCCGCCCGCCGCGTCGGCCCCACCCAGCTCGCCCGGTTCGCCGTCAGCTCCCACACGCTGCGCGCCCTCGCCTCCACCGAACCCTCGGAGGAAGGCACCCGCCTCGTGCGCGACGTGCGCCGCTCCAAACGCCTCCTCCTGCTGCGCGCGGTGCTCGACGCCGCCCCCGGCGCCGAGGCCGCCGAGCGGTGGGCACTGCTGGAGGAGGCCGAACGCCAGGACCCCGACGCCGTGCGCGACGTCCTGCACTACCCCGCCACCGGCGTCTGGGCCGAGGAGACCCTGCGCCGGCTGCACGCGCCGTACGGGCCCCCGCCCGACCTCGGACACCTCGGGGCGCTCGCCGTCGCCGCCGCCCTGCGGGCCAGGATCCCCTTCAAGGCCACGCTGCGGCCCGTGCACGGCCGACTCGTCCTGCCCACCCTCGGACTGCTCGTGCCCGACCGCCCCGGTCCGCTCGCCCTCACCGAACGCTCCTGGGACGCCGCGGCCACCCCGCCGCCGCACGCCCTCCCGCTGCACGCCCTCCCGCCGCTGCCCGGCCTGCCCGCCGGCCGCACCGCCCTCGACGACCTCGACCCCTACCGCGCCCCCGCCCCCGGCCTCCCGTCCGCCGGCTCCCCGGCCCCCGTGCGGCCGGCCCGCCGGCTCACCCCCAAGGGGCACAAGCGCTGGGACACCCAGTGGTCCGGCGCCCTCACCCTCCTCGAACGCTACGACTCCACCCGCGCGGAGGAGATCGGCCACCTGCTGCGCTCCGTCGTCCCCCTCGCCGGCGGCTCCCGCTCCAGCGGCGCCACACTGCCCGCGGCCGCCGGCGCGGTCCTGGCCCGGGCGCAGGCCCCGCCCGCGCTGGCCGCGACCCTGGTCCACGAGGTCCAGCACGGCAAACTGACCGCCCTCGCCGACGTCCTCACCCTGCACACCGCCGACCGTACCCCCCGCCACTGGGCGCCCTGGCGGGGCGACCCCCGGCCGCTGGAGGGGCTGCTGCACGGCGCGTACGCCCACCTGGCGCTGGCCGGGTACTGGCAGCGCGCCGCCCTCTACGGCGCCCGCGGCGCCTGGGCCCAGCACGCCCGCGTCCGCGCGCAGGTGGCCGCCGTCCTGCCCGCGCTGCGCGCCGACCCGCACCTGACCGTCACGGGGCGGGAGTTCGTGGAAGGCATGACCACCGCCGAGCGGGCCATGGACGAACTGCCACCCCCCGGCGACCAGCACGTCACCGCCCGCCGGACCCTGGAACGCGAACGCCGCGCCTGGTGCGAAGCACACCCCGAACTCGCGGTGTTCGTGGAAGGCTGAGGAGTCGCACAGGCCTGACGCACCGTCCGCTGCGATACCGTTCAATCCCGCTCCAGCCCCGCCCCCGCACCCCCGTCCACCGCCCGGATCCCAGGAGACGGCCGCATGACCGGTACCGGTACGCGACACGACCGCGACGGAGCCCCCCAGCCGCAGCGCTTCGTCATCAGCTTCGCCGGCTTCAACCGCCCCTGGGCCGTGTGGATCGCCCACCGCCTGGAGGAGCACGGCCACCGCGTCGCGCTCCAGCGCTGGGACCCGCAGACCAGCCCCGGCCTCGCCGAGGCCCTCGACGACCTGACCCGGGCGGGCGGCAAGGTCCTCGTGGTGCTCAGCGAGCGCTACTTCTCCGCAGGCACCCACACCGACGAGGAGTGGAACACCGCGCTGCGCACCGTCACCGCCGCCCACCCCGACCGGTTCGCCGCCGTCTGCCTCACCGACGCCCCGCTGCCCAGCGCCGTGGCCGCGCTGGAGAAGACCGACCTGTGGGGCCTGGACGCCTACGAGGCCGAGTACCGGGTGCTGCGCCGGCTGGAGCTGCCCACCGACCGGATCGGCACCGAGAGCGGCCGCCGCGGCCCCCGCTTCCCCAACGACCCGCCCGAGATCTGGGGCCGGGTCCCGCGCCGCAACCCGCGCTTCACCGGCCGCAACGACGTCATCGGAAGGCTGCGGGCCGCACTCACCGAGGCCCCGCCCGGCGCGTCCACCGTCACCCTCCTGGGTCTCTCCGGAGTGGGCAAGACGCAGGTCGCCACCGAGTACGCCTACCGCTTCGCCTCCGAGTACGACGTCGTGTGGTGGGTCCCCGCCGAGGACCGGCCCACCCTGCGCGAGCGGCTCGCCGACCTGGCCCCCGCCCTCGGTCTGCCCCGGGGCGCGGGGAGCTACGGCGAGCAGATCCGGGCCGTGCTGGAGGCGCTGCGGCGCGGGTCCCCGTACCACCGCTGGCTGATGGTCTTCGACGGCTGCGACCACCCCGACGACCTCACCGACCTGCTGCCCTCCGGCGCGGGCGACGTGATCATCACCTCCCGCAACCGCGAATGGGCCGCCCGGCACACCAGCCTCGTCGAAGTCCCGCTCTACGCGCGCCCCGAGTCCATCACCTTCATCCGCCGCCGGGCCCACCGGCTCAGCGGCGAGGAGGCCGACCAGCTCGCCGAGGCCCTGGAGGACTACCCGCTCGCCCTCGACCAGACCGCCGGCTGGCTCGCCGACTCGCCCATCGGCGTCGGCGACTACCTCACCCTCCTCCGGCGCCGCCTGGACTCCCACGAGGCCGTCACCCTCTCCGACGACTACCCGCTGCCCTTCCCCACCGCGCTGGCCATACTCCTCAACAACGTACGGGAGAACTTCCCCGACGCCCTCGCCCTGCTGCGGCTGTTCGTCTTCTTCGCACCCGGCCGCGTCCCGCTGCGGTTGCTGCGCGAGTTCCCCGCCGAGGACGTCCCCGAACACCTCGCCGGGATCGTCAACGACCAGATCCGCTGGAACGCCGCCCTCAACAAGCTCGTCCAGTTCTCCGTCGTCCGCCTGGAGTACTCCGACCTCTCCGAGGAGGAGGGCGGCGGCCTGGAGACCGTCCAGCTGCACCGCATGGTCCACAACATCGTCCGCGAGAACCTCGCCGAGGAGGAGGCCGGCCAGCTGGCCCGCGCCGTCCGCCAGGTCCTCGCCGCCGCGGACCCGGGCCGGCCCTCCGACTCCCGGCTCTGGCCCCGATACGCCGAACTCATCCCGCACCTTGACTCCGCCGGGGTGCTGACCAGCACGAACACCCGCATCCAGAACTTCCTCCTGCACTGCCTGCGCTACCTGATCCTCGCCGGGGAGTACCGCACCTGCCTGCGCCTCGCCGAGGAGACCGACAGCGTCTGGCGGGCCATGCTCGGCGACGACCACGACCAGGTACGTGAACTCAGCTACCACTACGGCGGCGCCCTGCGCATGCTCGGCCACTTCCGCCGGGCCGAGACCCTCGCCCGCTCCGTCGCCGACCGGCTCGTCGCCGAACGCGGCGACCGCGACCTGGAGACCCTGCGCGCCACCAGCAGCTATGCCGGGGTCCTGCTCAGCACCGCCAAGTTCGAACAGGGCCGGGACCTGCTGGAACACGCCTTCGCCACCTACCGCGAACTGCTGGGCGAGGACGACTCCACCACCCTCAACGCCCAGAACAACGTCGCCGTCGCCCTGCGCCTGCTCGGCCGCTACCAAGAGGCCTACGACACCGACCTGGACACCCTGCGCCGCCGCGAACGGGTGCTGCGCGTCCGGCACATCGCCACACTCTCCTCCGGCATCGGCTGCGCCATGGGCTTGCGCCTGATGGGCCGCTACCGCGAGGCGCTGGCCCGCCAGGAACAGGGGCTCAAGCTCCACATCCAGGTCCTCGGCGCCAACCACCCCCAGACCCTGCGCGCCGAGCACAACCTCGGGATGTGCCTGCGCCGCTCCGGGGACATCCCCGGCGCCGGGTCGCGGCTGCGCAGCGTCCTGGAACGCTCCACCCGGGTCTTCGGCGCCGAATTCCCCTGGACCCTGATGGTGGCCTCCGACTACGCCACCTACCTGCGCGAGTACGGGGACATCGACGAGGCCCGCCGGATCTCCGAAGACGTCGTCCGCGGCTACCAGTCCCAGCTCGGCCTCGCCCACCCGTACAGCATCGGCACCGTCGGCAACCTCGGCCTGGTCCTGCGCGCCCAGGGCGAGCGCACCGAGGCCCTCAGCCTCGCCGAACAGGCCCTGGTCGGCATGCGGGGCGCCCTCGGCGACCGGCACCCCTGGACCCTGGGCTGCGCCCTCAACGCCACCGGCCACCGCAACATCACCGGCCGGCTCGACGACGCGCTGGAGCTGAGCCGCGAGACCCTACGGACCACCGAGCAGGTCCTCGGCCCCGACCACCCGATGACGCTCAGCGCCCAGATCGCGCTCGCCGCCGACCTGAGGTCCGTACGGGAGGACGTGGAGGCCGCCAAGCACGAGGACGCCGGCCTCAAGTCCCTGACCCGCACGCTGGGGCCGCAGCACGTCCACACCATCTCGGCGCGCCAGCAGACCCGGCCGTACTGGGACTTCGAGCCCCAGCCGTAGCGAATCCAGCCGCGCCCCAAACGCCGGCGCGGCTGGATGTGGCCGGAGCAAGCCGGAAGGCCCGGTCCCCCTCGGGGGAGCCGGGCCTTCCGGTGTCTACGAAGCTCAGGCTTCGAAGACCTCGTTCAGCAGCAGCTGCTGCTCCGCCTGGTGGCGCTTCGCGGAGCCGACCGCCGGGGACGAGCCGTGCGGGCGCGAGATGCGCCGCAGCCGCTCGCCGGCCGGGATGTCGGCGCCGACCGCCAGGTCGAGGTGGTCGATCAGGTTCAGCGCGATGAACGGCCACGCACCCTGGTTCGCCGGCTCCTCCTGCGCCCAGATGTACTTCGCCGCGTTCGGGAACTTGGCGATCTCCGCCTGGAGCTCCGCGCCCGGCAGCGGGTACAGCCGCTCGATGCGGATGATCGCGGTGTCGGTGATGCCGCGCTTCTCGCGCTCGGCCTCCAGGTCGTAGTAGACCTTGCCCGCGCAGAAGACGACCTTGCGGACCGCGTTCGGGTCACCCGCTCCGGAGGAGATACGAGAGTCCCCGATGACCGGACGGAACGCGCCGGTCGTGAACTCCTCCGCCTTCGACGCCGCCGCCTTCAGACGCAGCATCGACTTCGGGGTGAAGACGATGAGCGGCTTGTGGTGCGGGTTGTGGACCTGCCAGCGCAGCAGGTGGAAGTAGTTCGACGGCAGGGTCGGCATCGCGACCGTCATGTTGTCCTGCGCGCACATCTGGAGGAAGCGCTCCGGGCGGGCGGACGAGTGGTCCGGGCCCTGGCCCTCGTAGCCGTGCGGCAGCAGCAGCGTGACGCCGGAGGTCTGGCCCCACTTCTGCTCGGCCGAGGAGATGAACTCGTCGACGACGGTCTGCGCGCCGTTGACGAAGTCACCGAACTGGGCTTCCCAGAGGACCAGCGCGTCCGGGCGGGCCAGCGAGTAGCCGTACTCGAAGCCCATGGCCGCGTACTCGGAGAGCAGCGAGTCGTAGACGTTGTAGCGGGCCTGGTCGTCCGACAGGTAGAGCAGCGGGGTGTAGTCCTCGCCGGTCTCCCGGTCGATGAGGACCGCGTGCCGCTGACCGAAGGTGCCGCGGCGGGAGTCCTGGCCGGACAGCCGGACCGGGGTGCCCTCCATCAGCAGCGAACCGAAGGCCAGGGTCTCGCCCATGCCCCAGTCGATGGTGCCCTCGTCGATCATCGCGGCCCGGCGCTGGAGCTGCGGCAGCAGACGCGGGTGGACCGTGACGTTCTCGGGGATGTTGACCTGGGCTTCGGCGATCCGCTTGACGACCTCCTGGGAGATCGCGGTGTTCACGGCGACCGGGAACTCCTGCGCGACCTGGGCGGGCGCCACCGGGGCGGCGGTCGCGGGCTGCGTGGAGGCCTCGCGGACCTCCGCGAAGACCTTCTCCAGCTGGCCCTGGAAGTCCTGGAGCGCCTGCTCGGCCTCTTCCAGCGTGATGTCGCCGCGACCGATGAGGGACTCGGTGTACAGCTTGCGCACCGAGCGCTTCTTGTCGATCAGGTCGTACATCAGAGGCTGCGTGAACGCCGGGTTGTCCGACTCGTTGTGCCCGCGGCGGCGGTAGCAGATGAGGTCGATGACCACGTCCTTGTTGAACGCCTGACGGAACTCGAAGGCGAGCCGCGCGATGCGGACCACGGCCTCCGGGTCGTCGCCGTTCACGTGGAAGATCGGCGCCTCGATCATGCGGGCCACGTCGGTCGCGTACATCGAGGAGCGCGAGGACTCCGGGGCGGCGGTGAAGCCGACCTGGTTGTTGATCACGACGTGGACGGTGCCGCCGGTGCGGTAGCCGCGCAGCTGCGACATGTTCAGCGTCTCGGCGACCACACCCTGGCCCGCGAAGGCCGCGTCGCCGTGCAGGGCCAGCGGCAGGACGGTGAAGTCCGTGCCGCCCTTGTTGATGACGTCCTGCTTGGCGCGGGCGACACCCTCCAGGACCGGGTCGACCGCCTCCAGGTGCGAGGGGTTCGCGACGAGCGAGACCTTGATCTGCTCGCCGTCCAGGCCCGTGAAGGTGCCCTCGGCGCCCAGGTGGTACTTGACGTCGCCGGAGCCGTGCATCGACTTCGGGTCGAGGTTGCCCTCGAACTCGCGGAAGATCTGCGCGTACGACTTGCCGACGATGTTCGCGAGCACGTTCAGGCGGCCGCGGTGGGCCATGCCGATGACGACCTCTTCGAGGCGGGCCTCGGCGGCCGAGTCGATGACGGCGTCGAGCAGCGGGATGACGGACTCGCCGCCCTCCAGGGAGAAGCGCTTCTGGCCGACGTACTTCGTCTGCAGGAAGGTCTCGAAGGCCTCCGCCGCGTTCAGGCGGCGCAGGATGCGCAGCTGCTCCTCGCGCTCCGGCTTGGAGTGCGGGCGCTCGATGCGGTCCTGGATCCAGCGGCGCTGCTTGGGGTCCTGGATGTGCATGAACTCGACGCCGGTGGTGCGGCAGTACGAGTCGCGCAGCACGCCGAGGATGTCGCGCAGCTTCATCATCGACTTGCCGGAGAAGCCGCCGACCGCGAACTCGCGCTCCAGGTCCCACAGGGTGAGGCCGTGCTCGGTGATGTCGAGGTCGGGGTGCTTGCGCTGCTTGTACTCCAGCGGGTCGGTGTCGGCCATGACGTGGCCGCGCACCCGGTAGGAGTGGATCAGCTCGAAGACGCGGGCGGCCTTCGTGACGTCGTCGTCGTGCGAGGCGTCGATGTCCCGGTTCCAGCGGACCGGCTCGTACGGGATGCGCAGCGCCTCGAAGACGTCGTCGTAGAAGCCGCTCTCGCCGAGCAGCAGGTTCGCGACGATGCGCAGGAACTCGCCGGAGGCCGCGCCCTGGACGACCCGGTGGTCGTAGGTCGAGGTCAGGGTCATGACCTTGGAGATGCCCAGCTTGTTCAGGGTGTCCTGCGAGGTGCCCTGGAACTCGGCCGGGTAGTCCATGGAGCCGACGCCCATGATGACCGACTGTCCGGGCATCAGGCGGGGCACGGAGTGGACGGTGCCCAGGCCGCCGGGGTTGGTCAGCGAGACGGTGACGCCCGTGAAGTCGTCCATCGTCAGCTTGCCCACGCGGGCGCGGCGGACGATGTCCTCGTAGGCCTGCCAGAACTCGAAGAAGTTGAGGGTCTCGGCCTTCTTGATGCCGGCCACGACGAGCTGACGGTCGCCGTTCGGCTTCACCAGGTCGATCGCCAGGCCGAAGTTGATGTGCTCCGGCTTGACCAGGGTCGGCTTGCCGTCCTTCTCCGTGAAGGAGTAGTTCATGGCCGGCATGGCCTTGATGGCCTGCACCATCGCGTAGCCGATGAGGTGCGTGAAGGAGATCTTCCCGCCCCGGGCGCGCTTGAGGTGGTTGTTGATGACGATGCGGTTGTCGAACAGCAGCTTCACCGGGACGGCGCGGACGGACGTGGCCGTCGGCACTTCCAGGGAGGCGTTCATGTTCTTGGCGACGGCGGCGGCCGGGCCGCGGAGCGTCACGAACTCGGGGCCGGTGGGGGCCTCGGTCGTGGGCGCGGCAGCGGCCTTGGGGGCAGCGGCAGGGGCGGGGGCAGCCTGGGCAGGCGCGGCGGGTGCAGCCGTCGGGGCCTGGGAGGTGACAGTCACAGCAGGGGCACCAGAGGGGGTGGCAGGAGCAGGGGCAGGAGCTGACACAGGCGTGGGTGCGGGAGCGGCGGCCGGTGCGGCGTCGGCCGCTCCGGTCGGTCCGGCGGCACGGGACGGCACGGCGCGCGCCGCCCCCGTGGCGGCGGCGACGGCGGTCTGCGGGGCTGCGGCGGAGGTGGCGGCCTGTGCGGAGGCGCCATCCGTCGTCGGAGACTTCCCGGGACCGTCCGCCTTCACGGGAGCGACAACGCCCCCAGGCTTGTAGTCGGCGAAGAAGTCCCACCAGGCCCGGTCGACCGAGCCCGGGTCCTGGAGGTACTGCTGATAGATCTCGTCGACGAGCCACTCATTGGCGCCGAAGCCTGAGGCAGGGGTCTTCCCGCCCTCTGCTGCTTCGGTCGTGGTGCTCGAGTTACTGGGGGACTGTGGCGACACGGCGGCAACCGCCCTCTTCCGCTTCACAAGGTATGGACAGCGGGAATAAAGGCTACGCCTCCCCGGCCGCGACACGCAGGCCGGGCGGGACTTCCGTCGTGCAGGTCACACCGAACGGCGGGTTTCGCCGCCTGGAATGGCGGGAAACAAGCGTGGTTCGGGTAGGCGACAACCAGGTTGCGGCCTCGTTGGCTTCGCACCCCTGACGACCCCGGGCACATGTGGCCGAGATCATGTCCTTCCGACTCGAACCCTACGTCAAGAGGACGCCTGTGAGCTGCCCGGAAGAGTGACAAGGATTCGGCAACCGGGAGACGATTCGGCCACACCGATGTGCCCCCCGTGCAGGCCGACCGCCCACCGGGCGATCGCCAGGCCCAGACCGGTGCCCCCGTCGCCGCTCCCCGAGGCGCCCCGGTTGAACCGCTCGAAGACCCGGTGCCGCTCGGCCTCCGGGATCCCGGGGCCCTCGTCGACGACTTCCAGCGCCAGACTTCCGGGCGCGTCGCCGGCCCGCGCGCGCACCGTCACCCGCCCGTGCGGGGGGCTGTGCTTGACCGCGTTGTCGATCAGGTTCGCCACCACCTGGTGCAGCCGTTCGGCGTCCGCGTAGGCCGTCAGTTCGGGCGGGAACACGTCCAGGTGCAGGTGGACGTCGTTACGGGTGTGCCCGCCCGAACCCGAGGCCAGCCCCGGCCGCCCGGCGGCCGCCAGCCCCGACTCCTTCAGCACCCCCGACAGGTACGGCCACACCTCGAAGCCGCGCGCCCGCAGCGGGACCACGCCGTTGTCCACCCGCGACAGGTCCAGCAGGGTCTCCACCAGCCGGCCGAGCCGCTCGGTCTGCTTCAGCATGGTGCGCATGGTCTCCGGATCGGCGGCCGAGACCCCGTCCACCACGTTCTCCAGCACCGCCCGCAGCGCCGCGATCGGCGTGCGCAGCTCGTGCGAGACATTGGCGACCAGTTCCTTGCGGTGCCGGTCCACCGCCTCCAGGTCGTCCGCCATCAGATTGATCGTCGAGGCCAGGTCGCCCAGCTCGTCGCGGCGCCCCGCCCCGCGCACCCGGCGCGTGTAGTCCCCGCGGGAGATCGCCCGGGCCACCGTCGTCATGTCGTCCAGCGGCGCCGTCAGGCTGTGGGCCACGAACTGGGTGATCAGCATCGAGGCGATCACCGAGAAGACCGTGATGAACCGCAGCTCGGTGTCGGTGCGCAGGGCCACCAGCAGCAGGCCCGTCGTGATGAACACCGAGACCACGACGAGCGTGCCCAGCTTCGTCTTGATCGAGAAGGGCGAGTAGGGCCGCACCCCGTCCGGGGACCGCTCCGCGGACCGCTGGACGGCCCGGTCCCGGCGCTTGCAGCAGCTCACGCCTGCGCCGGCGTCTCCAGGGCGTACCCGACGCCGTGGACCGTACGGATCCGCTCCGCGCCGATCTTGCGGCGCAGTGCCTTGATGTGGCTGTCGACCGTACGGGTCCCGGACGCGTCGGCCCAGTCCCACACCTCCGCCAGCAACTGCTCCCGCGAGAGCACCGCGCGGGGAGTGCCGGCGAGGCACACCAGCAGGTCGAACTCGGTCGGCGTCAGGTGCACGTCCTCGGTCTGCACGCGGACGCGGCGCTGCGCGTGGTCGATCTCCAGATCGCCCAGGCGCAGCGTGCCCGCGCGCGGGGTGTGCGCGGCCATCGTGGCCCGCTCCACCCGTCGCAGCAGTACGTGGACCCGTGCGGCCAGCTCACGCATCGAGAACGGCTTCGTCATGTAGTCGTCCGCCCCGACCCCGAGGCCGACCAGCATGTCGGTCTCGTCGTGGCGGGCCGTGAGCATCAGCACCGGGACCGGCCGCTGCGCCTGGACCCGGCGGCACACCTCCAGCCCGTCGAAGCCGGGCAGCATGACGTCCAGCACGAGCAGCTCGGGGAGCCAGCTCTCGGCGGCGGCCACGGCGGCCGGGCCGTCGTACGCCGCCTGCACCTGGAAGCCCTCGGCGCGCAGCCGGGCCGCGATGGCGTCGGCGATGGTGCGGTCGTCCTCGACCACGAGCACGCGCCGCTGGGCGCCGGGGGTGGCCGCGGCGCCGTTGTGGGTGGTGTGTGTCTGTTCCATGTCCCGCCCCTGAAGATCCCGCGTGATGGGGTGCAGCGTAGAGGAGGCACCGGCCTGCGGCTATGCGGGGTTCGGACAGGGATCGCCCCGTCGGCGTGGTACGGCAACGGGCTCGCGGCCGGCGGTGTCCGTGTGTGATTCGCCCGACACCGCTCAGCTCGCCTGGTCCAGACCAGGGAGCGTGGCCAGGACCTTTTCCAGGCCCGGCGCGAGCGAGGACTGGTCGGCGGCCACCTCGAAGCCGCCGTGGACGAAGGCGTACATGAACCCGTCGTGGACCGGCCGCTCCGCCGTCGCGACCCGGGGCAGGCGGGCGAAGTCCGCCTGCCGGAGCGCGGTGCGCAGGGCCTCCAGCCCGGCCGCCGTCAGCTTGCCGGAGCCCTCCGGCTCCGCCCGGCCGTCCAGGCGGGTCCAGGAGCCGTCGCCCGTGACGACGAGGGTGCGGGTCTCACCGGCGAAGCCGCCGCTGCGGGAGACCCGTACGAGGGTCTCGCCGGCGGCGGGGGACCGGCTCGCGCCGGGGCTCGCGGCGGGGCTGCCGGCCGGGCCCGGGTGGGGATCCGCCGTGGTCGCGGTACGCGGGCCGGCGCTGCCGCCGTTGGCGCCGTCCGGCTCCGGCGGCCCGCCCGAGCCGCACCCGGACAGGGCCACCACGCCCGCCAGCACCACGGTCACCGCCACCGCCACCGTCCGGAACGCTCGCACACCCACCTCCGCAGGGACCCGCACCGCACCGAACCCCGAGTATGGAGTCCGCCGTACCCGTTCGAACAGCACCCGGAGGCCGACATCAGCCGCATCGCCCCCTGGCGCGTGGTGCCCCCGCTCCTCGCCACCGTCCTCGGCCTCTGGGCTCTGGAACGCGGCCCCGGCGGCGGCAGCATGTGGCGCGACGAATCCGTCACCTGGCAGGTCGCCCACCGCCCGCTCGGCGGTCTGTGGGAGCTGCTCGGGCAGGTCGACGCCGTGCACGGCCTCTACTACCTGCTGACGCACGCGGTGTTCGGCCTGTGGGACGGCGGGCTGTGGGCGCTGCGCCTGCCCTCCGTCGCCGCCACGGCCCTCGCCGCCGCCGGAGTGGCCGCGCTCGCCCACCGGTTGGTGGGCCCTCCGAGGTCGCAACGCGCCGCGCTGATCGCCGGATCCGCCTACGCCGTGCTGCCGCCCGTGCAGATGTACGCGCAGGAGGGCCGCTCGTACGCCCTGGTCGCCGCGGCCGTCGTCTGGGCGACGTACCTGATGCTGCGCGAGCGGTGGGCCGCGTACGCGCTGGTGCTGCTGCTCGGCTGCTGGCTGCACGAGTTCGCCGTACTGGCCCTGCTCGCGCACGCCCCCGCCGCCCGGCGCGCCCGCGGCTGGCGGTGGAGCGCCGGGGCGGTCGTGGCCGGGGTGTTGCCGCTGGCTCTGGTGAGCGCGCGGCAGGCGCAGCAGCAGCTGGGGTGGCTGGGGCGGCCGGGCTGGCAGGACTGGGTGGCGTACGCGGTGCTGGTGGGCGCGGTGCTGCTGCTGGCCCGCGCGGCCGGGGCGCGGGACCTCGTAAGGGTCGCCGTGCCGCTCGCGCTGCTGCCGCCCGGGCTGCTGATGGCGGTGTCGCTCGTCCACCCCTGGTACGTCGACCGGTACGTCCTGTACGCGCTGGCCGGGCTCGCGCTGCTCGCGGGGGCGCGGCTCGCGGAGGCGCGGAGGTGGTGGCCGTGGGTGCTGGTGGCCGTGCTGCTCGCGCCGTTCGGGTACTGGTCGGTGTGGCTGCGGACCCCGGACAGCCGCAAGGACGACGTGCTCGCCGTGGCCGCCGCCGTGCGGGAGCGGGCCCGGCCGGGGGACGCGGTGCTGTTCATGCCGTCCCGGCGGCGGGAGTGGCTGCTGTCCTCGCCCGAGGTCTACGGGGGCCTGCGCGACGTGGCCCTGGACCGCTCCCCGGCGGCTTCGCGCAGCCTCCAGGGCACCGAGCGGGAACCGGACGCGATCCGGCGGTCCCTGGCCGCCTCCCCCCGGGTGATCGCCCTGCTGGACCCGGCCGGACAGCCCCTGGACCCGTACCCGCGCGAGGCGGCCAAGCGGGAGGCGCTGGCCGAGGGCTTCGAGCTGTGCGGGGCCGCCGAGGTGCGGGGCGCCCGGGTCGCGGTGTACGCGAGGCCGGGCGGCTGCGGGTAGCCCCGGCGGTGAGGGTCGAACCGGCCTGGTGACGGGCCGGTTGCACGGCCGGCCGGACCGCGCAGGAGGATGGGGCGACCCGCGTCGCACAGTCGGCGGGCCGCCGCCGCCGGGCACCCCGGGCGGCAGCGGCCCGCCGAGCCCTCCGGAGGTGCCCGATGACCACACCCGACCCCGCGTTCGACGACTCCGCGCCCCCCGGCACGGGGTCGCTGCCCGTTCCGCTGCCCGGTCCGCTCGTGGACGCCGCGTGGCTGGCCCGGCGCCTCGGTTCGCCCGGCCTGGTCCTCTTCGACGCCTCCGTCGGCGCCCACCGGGGCTCAGGCCGCCGGATCCCGGGCGCCCGGCCCTTCGACCTCGACGGCGCCCTGTCCGACCACGGCGCCGACGCCCCCCACACCATGCCCGGCGCCGCCGAGTTCACCGAGGCCGTGCGCGGCCTCGGCGTCGACGAGGACAGCACCGTCGTCGTCTACGACGGCGCCGGCATCTACTCCAGCGCCCGCGCCTGGTGGATGCTGCGCGCGATGGGCTTCGACCGGGCCGCCGTCCTGGACGGCGGGCTGCCCGCCTGGACCGCCGCCGCACTGCCCGTCGAGGCCGCCGCACCCGCGTACGAGGGCCCGCGCGGCTCCTTCACCGCCCGGCCGCGCGCCGGGCTGCTCGTGGACAGCGCCGCGGTCTCGGCCGCCCTGGCCGACCCGGCCGCGGCCGTCCTCGACGCCCGCACCCGCGGTCGCTTCGAGGGCACCGCCCCGGAACCCCGCCCGGGTTTGCGCGGCGGCCACATGCCGGGCGCGCTGAACCTGCCGTTCGGCGACCTCCAGCAGCCCGACGGCCGGATGCGCCCGATGGGCGAACTCCGCCAGGTGTTCGAGGCGTTGACCGGCGGCCGGGAGCGGCTCCGCTTCAGCTGCGGGTCCGGGGTGACGGCCTGCGTGCTGGCGCTCGGCGCCGACCTCGCCGGGTACACGGACCTCGCGGTGTACGACGGCTCCTGGAGCGAATGGGGCATGCCTTCGGCGCTGCGCCCGGTGGAGACGGGCACCGGGGGCTGACCCCGGGGCGGCGGGGCCGGACCGCCCGAGGCCGGCGTCCGTACGACGAACGCGACGTACGCCGGCGGGTTCGTCGCGCGACGCGGCGTCAGGCGCCGCCCCCACTCACACCCGGGGCGACGAAGCGCCTGTGCAGGGGGAAGAACTTCGGCTCGGGGTCGCTCTGCACGCCCAGTTCCCCCTTGAGCACGGGGGCGATCCTGGAGGCGATGAACCGGTTGAAGTGGTCCTCCGACTCCCAGATGTCCAGCACGTTGAGGCCGTTGGAGACGAACCACGCGGCGTGCAGCACGCACCCGTCCGGAGCGTCCTCTTCCCAGCGCACCCTCTGGCGCACCGTGTCGTAGACATCGGGTGTGATCTCGGGCCAGGAAAAGGTCATCACGACTGCCATGGAGGTTCCCCTCGGTCGCCTGGAGGCCCGCGCCCGGGTGGCACGGGTCCGCGCACGCCGACGCTAAGCGGCCCACCCCACCCCCGCACGCCCGGACGTCCATCCGTGATGCCGCCCGTTCGCGCCGGCAGCTGGTCGCGGACCTGCCGACGACCCCCCGGCCGGGCCTAAAAGCCCTGCTGGAAACGCTGTTCGCCCCCGGCGAACGCGTGGTGGGGAACATTGGGCGGCGCAGGTGCATTGAGTCGGCATAGCTCAACTTCGCTGCCGGAGGGAAGATCATGGCTTCGACGTCCGTAACACTCACCCTGCCCGTATTGCCGCTCGACGACGAGGTCGTGCTGCCCGGGATGGTCGTTCCGCTGGATCTGTCCGACGCCGACGTGCGCGCCGCCGTGGAGGCCGCGCAGGCCGCGGCGGGTGGCAGCGCGAAGCCCCGGGTGCTGCTCGTGCCGCGGGTCGACGGGAAGTACGCCGGCACGGGGGTGCTCGGGACCGTCGAGCAGGTCGGGCGGCTGTCCGACGGGGATCCCGGGGCGCTCATCCGGGGGCGCGGCCGCGTCCGTATCGGGGCCGGGACCACCGGGCCCGGGGCCGCGCTGTGGGTGGAGGGCGAGACCGTGGAGGAGAGCGTGCCCGATCCGCTCCCCGGGGCGGTCACCGAGCTGGTCACCGAGTACAAGGCGCTCGCCACCAGCTGGCTCAAGAAGCGCGGGGCCTGGCAGGTCGTCGACCGCGTCCAGCAGATCGAGGGCGTGTCCGCGCTCGCCGACAACTCCGGGTACTCGCCGTTCCTCAGCGTCGCCCAGAAGGTGGAGCTGCTGGAGACCAGCGACCCCGTCGCCCGCCTCAGGCTCGCCGTCCGGTGGCTCAGCGAGCACCTCGCCGAGCAGGATGTCGCCGAGTCCATCGCCAAGGACGTCCAGGACGGCGTGGACAAGCAGCAGCGGGAGTTCCTGCTGCGCAGGCAGCTGGAAGCGGTGCGCAAGGAACTCCGCGAGATCAACGGGGAGGAGGACGGCGAGGAGTCCGACGACTACCGGGCCCGCGTCGAGGCGGCCGATCTGCCCGAGAAGGTACGGGACGCCGCCCTCAAGGAAGTCGACAAGCTGGAACGGGCCAGTGACCAGAGCCCGGAAGGATCCTGGATCCGCACCTGGCTGGACACGGTGCTCGAACTGCCCTGGAACGAGCGGACCGAGGACGCCTACGACATCCGCGGCGCCCGCGCGGTCCTGGACGCCGAGCACGCCGGCCTGAGCGACGTGAAGGACCGCATCACCGAGTACCTCGCCGTCCGCAAGCGGCGCGACGAGCGCGGCATGGGTGTCATCGGCGGGCGGCGGGGCGGGGCCGTGCTCGCCCTGGTCGGGCCGCCGGGTGTCGGCAAGACCTCCCTCGGCGAGAGCGTCGCGCACGCCATGGGGCGGAAGTTCGTACGGGTCGCGCTGGGCGGCGTACGGGACGAGGCGGAGATCCGCGGCCACCGGCGTACGTACGTCGGAGCGTTGCCGGGCCGGATCGTGCGCGCCATCAAGGAGGCCGGGTCCATGAACCCGGTCGTGCTCCTCGACGAGATCGACAAGGTGGGCTCCGACTTCCGGGGCGACCCGGCCGCGGCCCTGCTGGAGGTCCTGGACCCGGCACAGAACCACACCTTCCGGGACCACTACCTGGAGGTGGAACTGGACCTGAGCGACGTGGTCTTCCTGGCCACCGCCAACGTGCTGGAGGCCATCCCGGAGGCGCTGGCCGACCGGATGGAGCTCGTCCGCCTCGACGGGTACACCGAGGACGAGAAGGTGGTCATCGCACGCGACCACCTGCTGCCGCGTCAGCTGGAGCGGGCCGGGCTCGGCTCCGACGAGGTGGTCCTGGAGGAGGACGCCCTGCGCAAGCTGGCGGGCGAGTACACCCGCGAGGCGGGCGTGCGCACCCTGGAGCGTTCCCTCGCCCGGCTGCTGCGCAAGGTGGCCGCGCAGCACGAGCTGGGGGAGCGGGAGCTGCCCCTGCGCGTCGGCGCCGACGACCTGCGGGCGCTCATCGGACGCCCGCACCACGTCCCGGAGTCCGCGCAGGACCCCGCCGAGCGGCGCACGGCCGTGCCCGGGGTGGCCACCGGCCTCGCCGTCACCGGGGCGGGCGGTGACGTGCTGTTCGTGGAGGCCTCGCTGGCCGACCCGGAGACGGGCGCCGCCGGGCTCACGCTCACCGGCCAGCTGGGCGACGTCATGAAGGAGTCGGCGCAGATCGCGCTGAGCTTCCTGCGCTCGCACGGCGCAGAGCTGGAGCTCCCGGTCGCCGACCTCAAGGACCGGGGCGTGCACATCCACTTCCCGGCGGGCGCGGTGCCCAAGGACGGCCCCAGCGCCGGCATCACCATGACGACGGCGCTCGCCTCGCTGCTGTCCGGGCGGCAGGTCCGCACGGACGTGGCGATGACCGGCGAGGTCTCGCTGACCGGACGGGTGCTGCCGATCGGCGGGGTCAAGCAGAAGCTCCTGGCCGCGCACCGGGCGGGCCTGACCACCGTGATCATCCCGAAGCGGAACGAGGCCGACCTGGACGACGTCCCGGCGGAGGTGCTGGAGGGGCTGGAGGTGCACCCGGTGACGGATGTGCGCCAGGTCCTGGAGCTCGCCCTCGCCCCGGCGGTGGTGTCGTTCAGCAAGGCCGCCTGACCGGCCGCGACGCCCGGTCGAGTTGCCCCGCCGAGTTGCCCCGCCGAGCCGCCCGGGTCCGGAGCTCCGGCGGGGCCCCGGGCGGCCGGCGTACGGGCTGCGAAATACTGGAGGCTCGTACAGGGGTGTCACACACCACCGATGGGAGCCGGACGTGCACGCGAGTGAAGACCAGGAGTTCCTTGCCCTGGAGCGGGAACTGTCCGTCTTCCTCCGGCGTGCCCGCGCCTCCTCCGGAGAGATGGCGCGTGCCCTGCACCCCGAGCTGGAGGCCGCCGCGTACGGGCTCCTCGTCCGGCTGGAGGCCGCAGGCCGCCAGCGGGCCACCGAGCTCGCCGCCTACTTCGGCGTCGGCAAGGCCACCATGAGCCGGCAGCTGCGGGCGCTGGAGGTGCTGGGCCTGGTGGCCCGCGAGCCGGACCCCGCCGACGGCCGCGCCTTCCTGGTCGGCCTCACGGAGGAGGGCCGGACCCGCTTCCTGAAGGTACGGGGGGCCCGGCGCGAGCAGTACATGCGCAAGCTGGCCGACTGGGACCGCGGCGAAGTGGCGGAACTGGCCCGGCTGCTGCACCAGTTGAACTCCGGCGAGGAGTAACCCCGAACCCTGCCGACTCCCCCGTTACAGCTCCGCGTAAACCGCCGACGCGTCGTCGTGGCGTTTGTACGGGGCCGACGGGCGCATCGGATCGGACTCGATGGCGCGGACCCGGCCGATCAGCCCCTCCGCGCCCTCCTTGCGCAGCACGTCCAGGCAGGCCGCCCAGTCGCCCTCCCCGAACGTGTCCGTCCACCGGCTCGCCCCGTCCGTGAGCGCCGCCACCGCCCGGACCTCCCCGCGCGGGGTGCGCCCGGTGACCGCCCGGGCCGCCACCGCCGGGTCGGCGGCCGCCGTGAAGAAGCCGCCGTCGGCGTTGCGCAGCGCGTCGGTGGCCGCCACCGAGCCGAGCACCTCGCGGGGGATCAGGTCCAGCCGGTCGTCGAGCACCGCCGAGACCTCTCCGCCGGCCGCCCGGAGGAGCAGTACGGAGTCCGAGAGCACCAGGTGCTCCACGTACTCCTCGTCCCAGCGCACCATGACGACCGTCGCCTGCGGAGTCCGTACGTGAGAAAGGTCACAGCTGTCGCGGTGTGCGTCGGCCGTGTCACCGATGGCCCGCGCCAGGATCCGGTCCAGGGGCATGTCCCGCCGCGATCCGGACAGTTCGGTCAATCGACCACCCAGCCGGGTCGAGAACCAGGGCACGCCGTGCACACAGCCGTCCCCGCCGCGCGGTGGAGTGACCCCGTCGAGGAGGACCAGGACGCCGCCGCCCGATGCGGGTATCGCGGCCGACGCCCAGTCCTCGTTGGGGCGTTCCGGACTTCCGGCGGCCGAGGCCAGGTCGATGCGCATGGGGACATTCTCCCCGGCGGCGCCCTCACGCGCGGGAAAGTCCGTACCAATGCGGCGAGGTGCGCGCCGCCCGGCCCCGCGAAGGCCCGCGGGAAATGGTGGGCGGGCATACTGCCAAAGCCCGGCTCGATCTTTCAACCACCCGTCCACGAGGGCGCTCTGACAGCGGAGGGCCGAGTTGGTCGGCCACTCCTCCGTGATGTTCACTCGTTCGAGTGGCCAGGTGGGCGTTGCGCGGCTCTCTTCCCATCACACTGCAATGGTCTGTGGCGGTACGAGGGAGCAGGAGGCGTTTACTTGTTGACCGGCCGTTACCTCGGCCACACGAGTAGACGAGCACGAGCACACGTACAGGATTGCGAGCACCGGTGCAGAAGAAGCGGTCTCGGAAGAACGGCACCGCCAGCGCCGACGGACCCGCCGAAGCAGGACGGCGCGTCCGCGTCCGCCGCAGGCTGGTGGTCGGTGTAGCGGTCGCCGGACTCACCGTCCTCGCGGCCGGCGCCCCCGCCGTCGTCTCCGCCACGAGGGAACTGAACGACTCCCAGCGCCTGGTCACCCTCGCGCAACAGACACAGCACACCCTCACCCTCGCCCACCTCCTCGGCGACGAGCGCGACGCCGTCATCGAGTACGTGGCCAAGGGGCGCCCCGGCGCCGCCAGAGGACCCGTCGACGAGCGCATCCTGCGCACCGACCGGCAGATCTCCGAGGTCAGCGCGGAGGCCGACGAGGAACTCGGCCAGGCCCTCGCCCGGGTCGCGGCCGTCCGCACCGAGGCGATCGGCGGCAAGGGCAGCGCCCTCGCCGCCCACCAGGCCTACGCGGGCGTCATCGCCGAAGTCCTCGCGCCGGGCGACCGGCTCGTCGAACTCACCCCGCCGCGCGCGGAGGCGGCCCTGGCCACCACCCGCCCGCTGGCCCCGCTCGGCCAGGCCGTGGAACAGGCCTCGGCCACCCGTGGACTGCTGCTCGCCGCGCTGGCCGTCCCCCGCGGCGAGCAGCTCCCCAACTCGGCGGTCGCGGACGAACTCACCACCGCCTCCCAGCGTTCCCGCGTACGGGAGCAGGCCGCCCTCGACGCCTTCGGGCGGACCGCGCGGCCCGACGTACGGCAGACCCTCGCCGTCACCGTCACCGGCCCCGAGGTCAAGACCGCCGACGACTACCTCAAGCGGCTCACCGACCGGCCCACGCTGACCCCGGCCGACCGCAAGGTCGACGCGGGCGCCGTCGGCGCCGCCCTCACCGCCCGCATCGACCGCATGCGGTCGGTGGAGTCCACCCTCGCCGGCCAGCGCGCCACCGCCCTGGCATCCCTGCGCGACGACGACGTGACCCGGCTGGAGCTGATGGTCGCCGGACTCGGCGTGCTGTTCCTCTTCGTCGTCGGCTTCTCGACCGCGATCGCCCGCTCCCTGACCCGGCCGCTGTCGGTGCTGCGCCGGGGCGCGGAACGCCTCGCGACCCCCGAGGGCTCGGTGGAGCCGGTGCGCTTCACGGGCCGCAACGACGAGTTCGCCGAGGTCGTGCGCCACCTGAACGCGGTGCGGGACCAGACGGTCTCCCTGCACACCCGGATCGCCGGGCTCGACGCCGACCGGCGCCGCCTCATCGGCCGCAACGAGGCCCTCTCCACGGGCCGCGACGCGCTGGAGGCGAAGCTCAAGGAGCTGCGGGCCGGGCTCGAAGAGCACCGCCGCGTCATGTCGACCACCTCCGTCTCGCTGTCGCTGCGGACCCTCGGCCTGGTCGAGCGGCAGCTCGGCGTCATCGAGGAGCTGGAGTCCAAGGAAGGCGACCCGGACCGGCTCGCGACCCTGTTCAAACTGGACCACCTGGCGACGGTCATGCGCCGCCACAACGAGAACCTGCTGGTCCTGGCCGGGCAGGAGCACGGCCACGGCCAGAGCCTGCCGGTGCCGCTGGTCGACGTCCTGCGGGCCGCCGTCAGCGAGATCGAACGCTACGAGCGGGTCGACCTGGCAGCGCTGCCCTCGTCCACGCAGATCGCCGGGCACGCCGCCGACGACATCTCGCACCTGCTGGCGGAACTGCTGGAGAACGCCACGACCTTCTCGCCGCCGGACGCCAAGGTGAAGGTGTCGGGATGGCTCCAGGACTCCGGTGACGTGGTGCTGTCCGTCCTGGACCAGGGCATCGGGGTCACCGCCGACCGGCTGGCCTCGCTGAACGCCCGGCTGTCCACCCCGGACGCGTACGACGAGGAGCCGGAAGCCGAACACGGCCTGGGCCTCGGGCTGTACGTCGCCGGACGGCTCGCCGCCCGCCACGGCGTGAGCGCCGAGCTGCGCGCCGCCCGGCACGGCGGGACGGAGGCGCTGGTCATCGTCCCGGCGTCACTGCTGCCGGCCACCCCGCCGACCTCGCCGGTGCACGCCCTGGCCACGCCGGGCGCGCCCGCGCTGCGGCTGCCCGGAGCGATCGCCGAGGCGAACGAGAACACCCTCCCGCCGCGCTTGCCCTGGCCGGGCGTCGATGCGGCCGGGGCGGCCGAGGACGACGCGCCGGCGTCCGGGGACGCGGCACAGGACACGGCCGAGGCGCAGGGCCCGGAGGCGGAGGCGCTGCCCTCCGCCGACGAGGAACTGCCCGGGGCGGATGCGGCCGTGGCAGAGGAGGCCGACGCGTCGGCCTCCGCCGACGGGGAACAGCCGCACCGGGTGGTCACGCTGTCCGAGGCGTTCGAGGCCTCGGAGCTGCCCCCGGCGGAGCAGGTCTTGACGGTCTCCGCGCCCGGGGCCGGGCCGGCCGAGGTGCCGCCGTCCGCTGACGAGGAACCGGCCACGGCCGTCCCCGAAGCCGACGGGTTCGAGGCCGCGGAGCTGCCCACCGCCGAGCAGGTCTTCACCGTGCCCGTGCCCGCCCCCGCCCCCGCCGCCGAGACGCCGGAGGGGCCCGGTCCCGACGAGGAACTGCTCGCGCGGGTCGTCGCCGACGCCGACGCGGAGGCGTTCAGGGCGCCGGACCCCGCCCCGGGGGATGCCGCCCGGGAACCGGATGCCGCGCAGGTGGCACCCGTACAGGACGACCACGAGCCGGCTCCGCCCGCGCGGAGCGACGCGGACCAGCCCACCCACCGACGGGCCGACGCCGACGAGGACTTCATCCCCCGCCAGGGAAGCCACCCGGATCCCGAGCCCGAGCCCGAGCACGAGTCCGAGCCGCTCACCCACAAGGGCCTCCCCAAGCGCACCCCCCGCGCCACGGAGGTCCCCAGCCGCCCCGCCGAGGTACGCCCCGAGCCGCGCCGGGTGGACGCCGACGAGCTGCGCCGCCGGCTCGGCGGTTTCTACCAGGGCGCCCAGGACGGTCGGCGCGTCGTCGCCGCCGAACTCGCGCAGGACCAGGACCAGGACCAGGGCCAGGGCCAGGGGCGGGCCCAGACCGACCAGGGGGACACCGCACAGGAGGCACGCACATGACCGCGCCCAGTACGTACGGACCGAGCACCCAGGCCCGCAACCTGCAGTGGCTGCTCACCGACCTGGTCGAGGAGGTGCCGGGCGTGAACTCCGTCGCCGTCGTGTCCTCGGACGGCCTCCTGCTGCTCTCCTCCGAGCCGGCAGCGGAATCACCGGCAGGGTCGGAGACAGGGTCGGCGGCACCTGAGGGCCGCCCCAAGGGCCCCCGCGGGGCCTCGGCCGACCTGGCCACCATCGTGTCCGGGCTCGGCAGCCTCACCACCGGCGCCGCCTCCCTCATGGACTGCGGCTCCGTCAAGCAGACCATGGTGGCGATGGAGCACGGCTCCGTGTTCGTCATGGCGATCAGCGACGGATCCCTGCTGGGCGTCCATGCCACGCCCGACTGCGACATGAGTGTCGTCGCCTACCACATGGCGCTGTTCGTCGGCCGCGCCGGCCACGTCCTGACCCCCGAAGTCCGCAGTGAGCTGCGCCAGTCGATGGAGAAAACCCCGTGAGGAGTCCGGCCTCCGACCGGCTGCCGATACGCGGCGCCGACCGCCGCCCCGCCCGCGTACGCCCGTACTCGCTCACGGGCGGCCGCACCCGCTTCACCCAGGTCCTGCTGGTGGAGACGTTCGTCGCCGCCCTCGACGCCGGTCCCGTCACGGTGGCCGACCGCATGCCCGAGATGCCCGCCATCGTCGAGGTGTGCCGCCGCATGCGCACGATCGCCGAGATATCCGCACTGCTGAAACTGCCGCTCGGCGTGGTCCGCGTCCTGGTGAGCGACCTCGCCGAACAGGGCCGCCTCCGCGTCTACGGTACGGGGCACGGCACCGGCCGCCCCGAACGCGCACTGCTCGAAAGGGTGCTCAGTGGCCTTCGCCGTCTCTGACCCGGCCATGCATTTCGGACGCCGCGCCCTGGACGACGAGCCGGTCCAGCCCTGGCAGTACGACCGTTCGCGCGCGCCCGTCGCCGTCAAGGTGCTGGTCGCGGGCGGCTTCGGTGTCGGCAAGACCACCTTCGTGTCCTCCGTCTCCGAGATCGCCCCGCTGCGCACGGAGGCGGTGATGACCCAGGCCGCCGCCCCGACCGACGACCTGACCGGAACCCCGGACAAGAACACCACCACCGTCGCGATGGACTTCGGCCGCGTCACCCTCGACGACGACCTCGTGCTGTACGTGTACGGGACGCCGGGCCAGGAGCGGTTCTGGTTCATGTGGGACGACCTGGTGCGCGGCGCCATCGGCGGCCTGGTGCTGGCCGACACGCGCCGGCTGCGCGACTGCTTCCCGGCCCTGGACTACTTCGAGAGCTGCGGTCTCCCGTACGCCGTCGCCGTCAACCACTTCGAGGGCTCGCGGTCGTACGAGCCGGACGACGTACGCGAGGCGCTCACCATCCCGCCCCACGTCCCCGTCGTGATCATGGACGCGCGGCGGCGGGACACGGTCGTCGAATCCCTGCTGACCCTCGTGGGCCACGCCCTGGACACCACTCCCGAATAGACCCGTACCTACCCGAGACCCGAATCGAGAACGTGAGATGCGCAAGATACTCGTCGTAGGGGCCGGGCAGTCCGGCCTCCAGCTCTCCCTCGGCCTCCAGGCCAAGGGGTACGAGGTCACCCTCATGTCCAACCGGACGGCGGAGGAGATCCGCACCGGACGGGTCATGTCCACGCAAGTCATGTTCGACACGGCGCTCCAGCACGAGCGGGACCTCCAGCTGAACTTCTGGGAGGAGCGGGCCCCGAAGATCCAGGGCCTGGGCGTCTCGGTCGCCGCGCCCGACTCCTCCCGCGCCATCGACTGGCTCGGCCGCCTCAAGGGGTACGCGCAGTCCGTCGACCAGCGCGTGAAGATGGCCGGCTGGCTCGACACCTTCGCGCAGCGCGGCGGGCAGCTCGTCATCCACGGCGCGTCCGTCGCCGACCTGGACTTCTTCTCCCGTACGTACGACCTCGTCCTCGTCGCCGCGGGCAAGGGCGAGCTGGTGTCGATGTTCGAGCGGGACGCGGCGCGTTCCCCGTACGACGCCCCGCAGCGCGCGCTGGCGGTCAGCTACGTGCACGGCCTCGGGCCGCGCCCCGAGCACCCGGAGACGGAAGCGGTCCGCTGCAACCTGGTCCCCGGCGTCGGCGAGCTGTTCGTGATGCCGACCCTGACCACGTCGGGCCGGGCGGACATCCTGTTCTGGGAGGGCGTCCCGGGCGGGCCGCTGGACGTCTTCAACGGGGTGAACGACCCGGCGGAGCACCTGGCGCTGACGCTGGAGCTCATGGAGAAGTTCACGCCGTGGGAGTACGCGCGGGCGACGAAGGCCGAGCTGACGGACGCGGGCGCCACGCTCGCCGGCCGTTACGCGCCGGTGGTCCGCAACCCCGTCGGCCGCCTCCCGGGCGGAGGGCTCGTCCTCGGCGTCGCGGACGTGGTCGTCGCGAACGACCCGATCACGGGCCAGGGTTCGAACGCAGCGGCCAAGTGCGCGGCCTCGTACCTCTCCTCGATCCTGATGCACGGGGACAACCCGTTCGACGAGGCGTGGATGAAGGCGACCTTCGACAAGTACTGGTTCACCTCGGGCAAGCCGGTGACCCAGTGGACGAACGCGATGCTGGGCGTCCCGCCGGAGCACGTGCTGAACCTCATCGGGGCGGCCGGGCAGCTCCAGCCGGTGGCGAATCGCTTCGCCAACGGCTTCGACAACCCGGCCGACTTCGACGCGTACTTCTACGACCCCGAGGACGCGGCGGACTACCTGGCGGAAGTCGCCGCCGGCGCCACCTCGGCCGAGTAACCGGTGTCGTCCCCCGCCGGCTCCGCCTCGGGCAGCGGCGGCGGGGTGAAGGCCGCGAGGGGCTTCCCGTCGGGATCCGGCCGTACCGCCCCCAGCAGCGGATTCGCCGCGATGGGGGAGACCTTGACGGTCGCCCCCGGGCGGGGAGCCTGGATCACCTTGCCCTCGCCGACGTACAACGCCACATGGGTGGCCTTGGGGAAGTAGACCACCAGATCACCGGGCCGCAACTGGTCCAGCGGCACCTTGGGCAGCCGCGCCCACTGCTCCTGGCTGGTCCGGGGGATGGAGCGGCCGGCGTGCTCCCAGGCCTGCGAGGTCAGCCCGGAGCAGTCGAAGGACCCCGGCCCCTCGGCGCCCCAGACGTACGGCTTGCCGATCTGCGCGGCCGCGTACCCGAGGGCCGCGCCGCCCGCCGCGGTCGGAGTGCCCGTACGGGCCGGCAGCCGGCCCGAATCCACCAACTCCCGCTGCGCGTGGGAGGTGTCGGCCGCCTCGCGCGCGCCGAGCTGGGCCAGCTGTTCGGGCGTGAGCGCGGCCAGCAGCCTCTCGACCTCCTTGAGCCGGCCGGTGACCTCCTGCTGATGCCGCTTGCGCTCGGCGGCCAGGGTCTGCTGGGCGTCCAGGGCCTTGCGGGCGGCGGTGGCCAGTACGTCGGCCCGCTGCTCACCCCGCTCCAGCCGGGCCACGACCGCGGCCCGGCGGGCACCCTCGCGGGCGGCGAGCCGACGCTGGTCCAGGGCTCGGCCGGGGTCGCCGGAGAGCAGCATCCGCAGGTACGGGGACAACCCCTGAGCCCCCTGGTACTGCTCCCGCGCCAGCCGCCCGGCGGTGGCCTTCTCGGCCCCGAGGGCGGACCTGGCCTGCCCCAGCTCGGTGGTGAGCCGGCGCTCCTCGCCCTGCCGGGCCTTGAGGGCGACCTCGGTGGCGTTGTAGGCCTCGGTGGCCTCCTCGGCCTTCTGGTACAGCCCTTGGAGCCGGACCAGCAGCTCACCGACGGGCTCGGCGTGCGCGGCGGGCGGGGGCCCCGCGGCGGCGAACACCGTGGCGGCGAGGCAGGCGACGCGAAGCAGTCGTTTTGTCATGTAATCACCTCCGGAGCGGCCGATGCTCCCACGCCCGGTACGACGAATCCCCCACCCGAGTCGGCCACGTCCTGCGGACCACCCATCCGGGCCCCGATTCCCTGGGGCTCCGCCCCAGACCCCGCGCCTCAATCGCCGGCGGGGCTGGAGTGCCCGGGGACGGGGCCGGAGTCTCACCTGGCCGGGGACGGGGACGGGGACGGGGTGGGGTGTTGGCCGGGACGTAAAACGTGATTTGTGGCGTAACCGAGGTCGCGCCACTGGACGGGGTTCAGCGCCATAAATCATGCAGTCCCGGACGACACCCCACCCCGGCACCGGCCCCGGCCCGAACCCCCGCCCGGCCAGGGCAACGGCCCACCCGCACCCCGCCCGGCCAGGGCAACGGCCCACCCGCACCCCGCCCGGCCAGGGCAGAGGCCCCGGCCCCGAACCCCCGCCCGGCCAGGGCAAGGGCAAGGGTCAGCGGCGCAGCAGCAACGCCTTGGCCGCCGCGAACTCCTCCGGCGTCAGCAGCCCCTCCCGGGCCAGGTCGGCCAGCTGGGTCAGCTCCGCCACCACCGTGGAGCCGCCCGGCGGCTCCACCACCGGCCCGGCCTCACGGGCGTAGGCGTACCCCCGCCCCGCCGCCCCCGTGACCCCGGCACCGGCACCGGCCCCGGCCCCGCCCACCTCCGGCCGCACCGCCCACTCCGCCGCCCCCGCGGCCCCCGCGGCCCCGGCCCCGGCCCCGGCGCCCACGGCCCTCCGCAACAGCCCGCGCAGCAACGGTCGCCCCTCCGGCCGCGCCGCCGCCGTCACCGTCACGCCCACCGGTCGGATGAACATCACGCCACCTCCTCGACCCGGTCCGCCGGGATCCGGACCGAGCCCACGATCCGCCCGCCCGCCGCCCGTACGGCGATCGCCGCGTCCTGCGCCCACACGTGCTCGACCACCAGCAGCAGCGCGCAGCTGCCGCGTTCCAGCAGCTCCGCCGCTTCCTCCACGTCCTCCGGCCCGATCAGCCGCGCCACGTCCCGGCCCGCCAGCAGCCCCTGGAGTTCGACGAACTCGTCGAACTCCGCGGCCAGCACCTCGCCCGCCGCCGTCTTCGTCGCGACGAGCCCGTCGATCAGCCGTACCACGCCGGTCTTCCGCAGGCCCATCACGGCCTCGACGGCCGGCACCCGCAGCTGCTCCTCCGGGAAGGCGAGGACGATGAACTCCACAGGTCCCATGCCCCGAGGCCCCTCTCTCCTGACGGCTGTCCTGACGGCTGTCCTGACCGTTTCTGACGACTCTTCGGCACACTATGACATAACCGGACATACTCGCCTCCCCCTTGCTACGTTTCCCCCATGACCGCTCTGACGGCGAAGGTGACGGAGCCCGCTCCGCCCCCGCCCCCCGACGCCCGCGCCCCCAAGCGCCGCGGCGTCGAGCTGACACTCCTCGCCGGCGCGGTCCTGATCTCCGTACTGGGTCACCTCTCCGTCGGCCTCGCGGCCACCGGCCACATCCCCCGCCCCGCCACCCACTACGCCGCCGGCCTGGCCACCGCCGCCCTGCTCGCGCACCTCGCCGTCCGGCTCCGGGCCCCGTACGCCGACCCGCTCCTGCTCCCGATCGCGACCCTGCTCAACGGCCTCGGCCTGGTCCTCATCCAGCGCCTCGACCTCACCACCCCCACCCAGCCCACCGCCGGGGACCAACTCCGCTGGTCCGCACTCGGGGTGACCCTCTTCGTCCTCGTCGTCGCCCTCCTGCGAGACCACCGCGTCCTCCAGAAGTACGCCTACCTCTCGGTCGCCACCGCGCTCGTGCTGATGCTCGTCCCGGTCTTCTTCCCGGCGGTCAACGGCGCCCACATCTGGATCCGGTTCGCCGGGCTGTCCTTCCAGCCCGGGGAGTTCGCCAAGATCCTGCTGGCCCTCTTCTTCGCCGCCTACCTCGCCGCGAACCGCACCGCCCTCGCCCTCACCGGCCGCCGCCTCTTCTGGAAGCTCCGGCTCCTCCCCGGCCGCGTCCTCGGGCCGATCCTCGCCATCTGGCTGCTCAGCGTCGGTGTGCTCGTCCTCGAGCGGGACCTCGGCACCTCGCTCCTCTTCTTCGGCCTCTTCGTGATCATGCTGTTCACGGCCACCGGCCGGATCGGCTGGATCGCGATCGGCCTGCTCCTGGCCGCCCTCGGGGCGTATGCCGTAGGGACCTTCGAACCGCATGTGAACAGCCGCGTGGAGGACTGGCTGAATCCTTTCGCCTCCATCGAGCGGGGCGACGGCCCCGGCCAGCTCGCCCAGTCCCTCTTCGCCTTCGGCGCCGGCGGGCTCCTCGGCGCCGGCCTCGGCCACGGCCAGTCCTTCCTCATCGGCTTCGCCGCGAAGTCGGACTTCGTCCTGGCCACCGCCGGCGAGGAGCTCGGCCTCGTCGGCCTGACCGCGATTCTGCTCCTCTACGGGCTCCTCGTGTCCCGCGGCTTCCGGGCGGGGCTGGCCCTGCGCGACCCCTTCGGGCGGCTCCTCGCCACCGGGCTCGCCTCGATCATCGCCCTCCAGGTGTTCGTCATCGCGGGCGGCGTCACCGGGCTCATCCCGCTCACCGGCATGGCGATGCCCTTCCTGGCCCAGGGCGGCTCCTCCGTCGTCACCAACTGGATCATCGTCGCCCTGCTGGTCCGCCTCAGCGACAGCGCCCGACGCCCCCGCCCCCGCGCCGCCGAGGAGGTAGCCGCGTGATCCGCTACATCCGGTGGTGCGCGTACTTCTGCGCCCTGCTGCTCGTCGCCCTGCTGGTCAACGTCGCCCGCGTGCAGGTCTGGGAGTCCGCCGCGTACGGCGCCAACCCGGCCAACAAGCGCCCCGCCATCGAGCGGTACGCCGAACCGCGCGGCGACATCCTGGTCGACGGCCGGCCGGTCACCGGCTCCCGCGACAGCGGCCAACTGCTGCGCTGGGAGCGCACGTACGAGAACGGCCCGCTCTACGCGCCCGTCACCGGCTACTCCTCCCAGACGTACGGGACCAGCTTCGTCGAGCGCGCCGAGGACGCGATCCTCTCGGGCACCGACCCGGGGCTCTCCGCCTTCCCGCTCTGGTACGACCTCTCCCGCGGCCGTCCCGGCGGCGGGAACGCCGCCACCACGGTGCACGCCGCCATGCAGCGGGCCGCGTACGCCGGACTCGCGGGCAAGCGCGGCGCGGTGGCCGCCGTGGAACCGGCCACCGGCAAGATCCTCGCGCTGGTCAGCAGCCCCTCGTACGACCCGGGTCTGCTTTCCGGTACCGGTACCCGGGTCAAGGAGACCTGGACGAGGCTGAACGCCGACCCGGCCAGGCCGATGCTCAACCGGGCGCTGCGCGAGACCTACCCGCCGGGCTCCACCTTCAAGATCGTGACGGCGGCCGCGGCCCTCGACGCGGGCGTGGTCACCGATGTGGACGCCCCGACCGAGACCCCCGACCCCTACCCGCTGCCCGGAACCAGCACCCTGCTGCCGAACGCGGGCACGGGCTGCCAGGACGCCTCGATGGCGGAGGCGGTGCAGTGGTCCTGCAACACGGTGATGGCGAAGATCGGGGTCCGGGTCGGGCTGCGCGGGATGGTGGCGGCGGCGGGCCGGTTCGGGTTCAACGACGCCGGGCTGCGGGTGCCCTCCTGGGTGTCCCGGTCGAACTTCGACACCGACATGAGCCAGGACCAGCTGGCGCTGTCCTCGATCGGGCAGTTCAACACCAGGGCGACGCCGCTGCAGATGGCGATGGTGGCGGCCGCCGTCGCCAACGGCGGCGAGCTCAAGTCCCCCTACCTGGTGGACCGCACGACCCAGGACGACGGCTCCCCGGTCCGGCGCGGCGACCAGCACACCCTGGGCCGCGCGATGAACCCGGCCACGGCGCTGCGGATGCAGGAGCTGATGGTCAAGGTCGTCGAGGAGGGGACGGGCAAGAACGCGGCCATCCCCGGCGCCCGCGTCGGCGGCAAGACCGGCACGGCCCAGCACGGCGTCGGCAACGCCGGTACCCCGTACGCCTGGTTCATCTCCTGGGCCAGGGCGCAGGGCGCACCCCAGCCGGCGGTCGCGGTGGCGGTGGTCGTGGAGGACGCGACCGCCAAGCGCGGCGACATCAGCGGCAACCTCGCGGCCGCCCCGATCGCCCGTGCGGTGATGAAGGCCGCGCTGTCCACACGCTGACGACCTGGAGCAGGTGCTACGCCTCAGCGCGGCGGCAGCTGGTCGTACGTCTTGAAGGTGTAGGTCGCGGACAGGGTCATCGCGTTCCCCGACGTCGCCGGGAGGCCGAGCCGGTCGTTGACGAGACGCCGCAGCGGGCCGCATCCGTCGGCTGCCGGGGCGGTGAAGAGATCGTCCTTCGCGTCGAATCTGATGACCGGCGGGTTCTTCGAGACCCACTGGGAGCTGCCCACGCGCTGCAGGCGGATCTCCAGGGGGGCGTCGCCGCCGATCACGCAGCCCTGCGGCAGCAAGGGGCTGACGAGGTGATAACGCATGGTGAACAGGCCCAGGCTGCTGCCCACGGAGTAGAAGTCGGACCGGCCGCCGTACTCCGGCCGCAAGGACAGGGAGAGCAGCGGATTCCGGCCGTCCCCGGCGGCGTTGCCGAGGAGGCCGCCGGGAACGGCCGTCGACTCGCTGCGCAGCGCGCCCCAGACCTGCCCCTTGCTTCCGTCGGGCATCGGGCCCTCGGCGTGGGTGATGGTCATCGGCGCGAGTTCGGGGATGTGCCGACTGCCGAGGGTCAATGATCCGGTGGCGGTGAGGACTTCGCATTTCCATCGGGTCGCGTCGACACCGGCCGGGATCTCCGGGCAGTCGCTGAAGTCGTACGAGGGGACGGGAGGCGCCCCGGCAGCGACCGCGGGCACGGCTGCCGCACCGGCGACGGTGGCGGTGAGAGCGGCGGCGACGGCGAACCGCGCCGCCCGGCGGCGTACGGCGGAGGGGAGCTTCTCGGTGGTTGTCTTCATGCCGCTCAGCCTGCCGCCCCACCCACCCCGCCGACCATCGGGTGACCCCTTACCCTGCCCTGGCGCACCCCTGACCTCCCGTCAGGGAACGACCCCGACCGCCGGCCCGCGTGCGGGCCCCCGTCCCTCCCGCCTCACGGCCCGGCGCCCTCCTGGATCGTGGCCTGGACCTCCGCCACCCGCTCCCGTTCCTCGGCGGCGAAGCGTGCGCGGTCGAGGGCCTCGGCGATCTCCTCGTCCTGGCTCATCAGCAGGTCCAGGTTGGAGTCGCCCATGTCGAAGACGCCCATGTCCAGGTACGCCTTCTGGAGCCGTTCGCCCCACAGGCCGATGTCCTTGACGCACGGCACGATCCGGCTGAAGAGGAGCTTGCGGAACAAGTGCAGGAACTCGGACTGCTCGCTGAACGCCTCCGCCTCCCGCTTCGGGATCCCGAAGTTCTCCAGCACCTCCACCCCGCGCAGCCGGTCCCGCATCAGGTAGCAGCCCTCGATCACGAACTCCTCGCGCTCGCGCAGCTCGGCGTCCGTCAGCTGCTTGTAGTAGTCGCGCAGCGCCATCCTCCCGAAGGCCACGTGACGGGCCTCGTCCTGCATCACGTACGCCAGGACCTGCTTCGGCAGCGGCTTGTCGGTCGTGTCGCGGATCATCCCGAAGGCGGCCAGCGCCAGCCCCTCGATCAGCACCTGCATGCCCAGGTACGGCATGTCCCAGCGGGAGTCGCGCAGGGTGTCGCCGAGCAGCCCCTGGAGGCTGTCGTTGACCGGGTAGAGCATCCCGACCTTCTCGTGGAGGAAGCGTCCGAAGATCTCGGCGTGCCGGGCCTCGTCCATGGTCTGGGTGGCGGAGTAGAACTTCGCGTCGAGGTCCGGCACCGACTCCACGATCCGCGCCGCGCACACCATCGCGCCCTGCTCGCCGTGCAGGAACTGGCTGAAGTTCCAGGCCGCGTAGTGCCGGCGCAGCTCGCCCTTGTCCTGGTCGGTGAGCTTGGCCCAGTGCCGCGTCCCGTACAGGGTGAGCGCCTCGTCCGGGGTGCCGAGCGGATCGTACGGGTCCACCTCGGTGTCCCAGTCGATGCGCTTGGCGCCGTCCCATTGCTTGTCCTTGCCCTTCTGGTAGAGCGCGAGGAGCCGTTCGCGGCCGCCGTCGTACTCCCAGCTGAGCCTCGCCGAGCCGGAGGCGGGGATCTGCCAGACGTCCTCGCCCGGTTCCTTGGTGTAGAGCTCGTGCGTCGACACCGACGCCTCCTCGCCTCATGTACTGCCGTACAGGACTGGACACTTGGCAGCGTCACACGCTGGTAGACGTAGGGTCAACAAGTCGTGCGCGAGGGATTGACGGCCTTACTGACAGGTAGTCTTATAAGGGGTGACCGCCGGTAACCCGACCACGAGGTGCCCGAAGCCATGACGACTGTGACGCAGCGAGCGCCCCTGAGCGACGCCCTCGGCCTGCTGAAGGACCGCGAGCAGATCGCCGAGCGGCTCCTCGAATCCTCCGCCAAGCACTCCTTCGACCCCGACAAGGAACTCGACTGGGACGCCCCGGCGGTCGAGGGCAAGTACTTCTGGCCTCCCGAACTGCTCTCCCTCTACGACACCCCGCTGTGGAAGAAGATGGGGGAGGAGCAGCGCATCGAACTCTCCCGCCACGAGGCGGCGGCGCTCGGCTCCCTCGGCATCTGGTTCGAGATCATCCTCATGCAGCTGCTCGTCCGGCACATCTACGACAAGTCGCTGACCAGCAATCACGTCCGCTACGCCCTCACCGAGATCGCCGACGAATGCCGGCACTCGATGATGTTCGCCCGCATGATCCAGAAGAACGGCAGCCCCGAATACCCCGTCTCCCGGGTCAACCACAACCTCGCCCGCATCCTCAAGACGGTCTCCACCACCCCCGGCTCCTTCGCCTGCACCCTCCTCGGCGAGGAAGTACTCGACTGGATGCAGCGCCTCACCTTCCCGGACGAGCGCGTCCAGCCCCTGGTGCGCGGCGTGACCCGGATCCACGTGATCGAGGAGGCCCGGCACGTCCGGTACGCCCGCGAGGAACTGCGCCGCCAGATGGTGACGGCCCCCCGCTGGGAACAGGAACTCACCCGCATCAGCTGCGGCGAGGCGGCCCGCGTCTTCTCCCTGGCCTTCGTGAACCCGACCGTCTACGACAACGTCGGCCTCGACCGCCGCGAAGCCGTCGCCCAGGTCAAGGCCAGCGGCCACCGGCGCGAGGTGATGCAGACCGGCGCCAAGCGGCTCACCGACTTCCTCGACGACATCGGCGTCCTGCGCGGAGTGGGCCGCACCCTGTGGAAGAGCTCCGGACTCCTGGCGTAGGCCCTGGCCGGGCGATTTCTGGAGCATCCCTCCGTAAGGGCTGTGCCGGCCCGCTACCCGGCCTTCGCGGCCACGGACCCGGGGACGGCCGCCGCCGCGCGTGCCGCACTCGCCCCGCGATCGGCGGACGGCCCGCCGTGTGATTCCCGTGGTCTCCGAGGCCGGCCACCTGCTGTGACACTGGTGGGGTGAGAAGCCAACCCACCCCCTTCGAGGGCGGCCCGATGGACGGCCGGGTCCTCCCGATCCTCCTCGGCCCGACCGGCCACCCCCCGAAGTGGTACGAGATCCCGGTCCCGTCCCCGGACGGCGGCCCACCGACGGTCCTGCTCTACGAGCGCGTCCCGTCGGGCTACTCGAAGCGGCTGGGGCTCCAGAAGGGCTGGAAGTACACCTTCTCCCCGTCGGGCCAGAAGCCGAAGCTCCGCTGGCCCTGGACCAAGCCCCAGCCCTGACGGGGGCCCTCGGACTCCCGGCCCCCCTCCGCCACCCGCTCCCGCTCCTCGGCCGCGAAGCGTTCGCGGTCGAGGTCGAGGGGCACCGCGGACCCAGCCGTCAGCCGGTCAGCCGGTCAGCCGTCGGTGCGCCCGCGCCGCAGCATGGCGAAGCCCAGCCCGGCGGCGCCGACGGCCGCGATCCCGCCGCCCGCCGCGAGCAGCAGCATGCCGTCGCCGGGGCCGTCGGCGAGCGTGTTCAGCCGTAGCGCCTCGGCGGTCCCGGCGGCGTCGTCGTTCCCCTCCACAACGGTGCCGGAACCGGAGGCCGTACGCGGCACCGAGGCGGCCACGACGCGCCCGCTGCGCGTACCGGTCTTGCGCCCGTCACCGTCCACCGCGCGGCCGGCCTCGTCCGGGCGGGTGTCGCCGACCCAGGAGGAGAGGCGGCCGTCGGGCCGCAGCGCGGCGTGCAGCTCGCCGGCGCCGCCGAAGCCGGTGGCGCCGTCGCGGCTGGTCAGGGTGGCGACCGTGGAACCGGCGCGCAGGATGTCGGCCTGGTACGCGTCCCCCGCGAGGCGGTACACCTTCGCGGTCGACCGGCCGTCCGCCAGGGAGACGTTCCTGACCAGGGTCCGCTGCGCGGCCGAGGCGGCCGAGGCGGCCGGTACCGCGTCGGCGAGCGCGGCGGAGGCGGGGAGCGCCAGCAGGCCGGCGGCGCATGCGGTCACGACGGCGGCGCGAACGGGGACGCGGCGGCTGACGGTGCTCACGGGAGTCCTTCGATGCTGCTGGTCGGGCCCTGGCGGGTCCAGGTGGGCATCAACGTAGGCCCCGGCCGTTGCGGTACAGCGGTGTTCTTGTAACAGCGAGGCGGCAGGGACCCGGCGGAGTCGTTACATCCGCAGCGCATACGCCGTACCGCGGCACCGCGGCACCGCGGCACCGCGGCACATCCGCAGCCATCACCCGTCGGCCGGGGGATTGCCGGGCAGCGCCCCGCCTGCTCCCATGGACGGCGGGGGTGAGGCCGATGCGGGAACTCTCGGTGACGCCGAGCGGCCGGGCGGGCCGCGGCCGGCTGTACGTCAGCGGGCCCGACGGCCGGGCGGTGGCCTGGTACGACCGCCTGACCAACCGGATCAGCGTGCTGGCGGACGACCGGCGGGGCGCGGTGCTGGCGGCATTGCGCCCGTACCTGACCGGGGACTGGACCATCGGCCCGCCCCCGGTCCCCACCCCGGCGGAGCTGCGCCGCCTCGCCCTCCCGCCGGACGACGACCTGGCCCCGAACCGCCCGGGAGAGGCCCTGCTGGGCGAACTGGACCACGGCTCACCCGGCACCCGGGCCCGCCACCGGCTGCGCCAGGCCCTCCAGGCGCAGCAGCGGATGGGCGCGGAGCTGGACGCGCTGGAGCCGGCGCAGTGGCGGGTCCTGCACTCCATCCGCCTCCCGGGGCTCGGCCTGTTGGACCACCTGCTCATCGGGCCGCCGGGCATCTTCTGCATCCGTACGGTCGCGGGCCGCCGTCAGCGTGCCCGGGTCGGCGACCTGCTGCTCACGGTCGGCCGGGCCGAGCCCCGCCCGGACCCCCGCTGGATCCGCCGCGCGGCGCTCTGCGCGGGCCGCGCCCTGAGCGCCCCGGTCGTCCCGGTCCTGGCCCTGGCCGACGCCTCCCGCGTCGAGGTGGCCGCGACCGTCCGCGACATCCGCGTCCTGCAGCCCCCGACGGCCGCCGCCGCGCTCACCACGGCCCCCGCCACCCTCAAACCCCCGGACGTGGAGGCCCTGTTCGGCCTCGCCCGCGCCCACCCGACCTGGTTCCCGTGACGCGTGACACCGGTCAGGGTCAGGCCGAGCTGCGCTTGCGCGGCGTGGCCTTCTTCGCCGCACCGGCCGCCGTCTTCTTCGCGGCGGCCGAAGTGGACTTGGTGGCACCGGCCTTGGCGGCACCGGCCTTGGCGCCCGCCTTGGCGGATGCCGACTCCGCCGTCGTCTTCTTCTTCGTACCCGAAGCCGCCTTCTTGGCCGACGCCGCGCTCGCGCCCGACGCCGTCGACTTCTTCCCGCCCACGGCCTTCGGCGCGGCGGCGGAAGCGGCGGCGGCCGTCTTCTTCGCGGCCCGCCGGATCGGCGTCACCTCCGCCTCCGGCGCCCCGGCGCCCCCGTCCTCCTCGCCGCGCGAGGCCTTGGCCGCCCGTACGCTCTTCTCCAGCGCCGCCATCAGGTCGATCACCTGCCCGGAGGGCTCCGCCGCCGGCTCCGTCGGCTCGTACGCCCCGCCCGCCTTGGCCGCGATCATCGCCTCCACGGCCTCGCGGTAGTCGTCGTGCAGTGACTCCATCTCCACCTCGCCCAGCGTCGCCATCAGCGCGTCGGCCAGGTCGAGTTCGGCTTCCCGTACGGATACGGACACCTCCGGCGCCACCCCTTCGGGCCTGCGGATCTCGTCCGGCCAGAGCAGCCCGTGCATCGCGATGACGTCGTCGACGACCCGCAGCATGCCCAGCCGCTCCCGCCCGCGCAGCGCGTACTTGGCGATCGCGACCCTCCGGCTGCGCTTGAGCGCCTCCCGCAGCAGCGTGTACGGCTTGGCGGCCGTGGCCCCGTTCGCCGCGAGGTAGTACGCCGCGTCCATCTGCAGCGGATCGATCTCGTCGGCCGGTACGAACGACACGATCTCGATCGTCCTGGCCGTGGGCAGCGGCAAGGAGGCCAGATCCTGATCCGTGATCGGGATGATCGACCCGTCCGCCTCCTCATAGCCCTTGCCGATCTCGGAGGCCGGCACCTCCTCGCCGTCCAGCTCGCACACCTTGCGGTAGCGGACGCGGCCGCCGTCGCTCACATGGATCTGACGGAAGGAGATCGAGTGGCTCTCGGTGGCGTTCACCAACTTGATCGGGATGCTGACCAAGCCGAAGGAGATGGCCCCGTTCCAAATGGATCGCACGGTTCCTCCTGTTTCGTGGCAGTCTCATCGTATGACGCCGATCACGATGGTGGAGGGGCGTCGCATCGCGCTCACCAACCTGGACAAGGTCCTGTATCCGCGGACGGGCTTCACCAAGGGCGAGGTGCTGCACTACTACGCCACCGTCTCGGGCTCCCTCCTCGCACACATCCACAACCGGCCCGTCTCCTTCCTGCGCTACCCGGACGGCCCGGACGGCCAGCTGTTCTTCACCAAGAACCCGCCGCCCGGTACGCCCGACTGGGTGAAGACCGCCCGCGTGCCCCGCACCGAGGACGAGCGGGCCGAACAGGTGATCGTCGCCGACATGCCCACCCTCATGTGGGCCGCCAACCTCGTCGTGGAGTTCCACACCCCCCAGTGGACCGCCGAGAACCCCGCCGTCGCCGACCGGATCGTCTTCGACCTCGACCCCGGCGAGCCCGCCACCGTCGTCGAGTGCTGCGCCGCCGCCCTCTGGCTGCGCGAGCGCCTCTCCGCCGACGGCCTGCACGCCTACGCCAAGACCTCCGGCTCCAAGGGCATGCACCTGGCCGTCCCGCTGGAGCCGACCCCGTCCGAGCGCGTGTCGGCGTACGCGAAGACCCTCGCCCAGGAGGCCGAGCGCGCGCTCCCCGACCTCGTGGTCCACCGGATGGCCAAGGCGCTGCGCCCCGGCAAGGTCTTCGTCGACCACAGCCAGAACGCCGCCGCCAAGACCACCGCCGCGCCCTACACCCTGCGCGCCCGAGCCCTGCCGACCGTGTCCGCGCCCGTCTCCTGGGGCGAGGTCGACGCCTGCCGGACCGCCTCCGACCTGGTGTTCCTCGCCGACGACATCCCGCCCCGGCTGGCCCGCGACGGCGACCTCCTCGCCCCGCTGACCCAGCCCGACCGGGCCGGGAGGCTGCCGTGAGCGGCGCGCTCGGGTTTCCGGTGCGGGTCGCGCTCGCCGCGACCGTACGGAGCCTGCCGCACGAGGCGGGCCTGGCGTACGAACCGAAGTTCGACGGCCACCGCCTCGTCGTCCTGCGCACGGAGGCCGACGTGGTGCTCCAGGCGCGCTCCGGCCGCATCGTGACCAGCGCGTTCCCCGATCTCGCGGCGGCGGCCCAGCAGTTGCCCGCCGAGACCGTCCTGGACGGGGAGGTCGTCGTCTGGCACGCCGGGCGCACCGACTTCGCGCTGGTCCAGCGCCGGGCGGCGGCCACCCCGGCCCGGGCCGCGGTCCTCGCGCAGAGCCTGCCGGCCTCGTACGCGGCCTTCGACGTGCTGGAACTGGCCGGGCTCGACGTGCGCGAGCGCCCGTACGAAAGGCGCCGGGCGCTCCTGGTGGACTTGCTGCTGCCGCTCGGCCCGCCCCTCCAGCCCGTGCCCATGACCACCGACCGGGAACTGGCCGAGACCTGGTACGAGACGCTGCCCGCCAGCGGCATCGAGGGCCTGGTCGTCAAACGACTGGACCAGCCCTACCCGGCCGGCCGGCGCGGCTGGCGCAAGCTGCGCCACACCAACGTCCGGGACGCGGCGGTGGTCGGCTACACCGGCACCCCGCGCCGCCCGCTGGCGCTCGTACTGGTCCTGCCGGGGGAGGACGAGGAGGCGCCGCTGGTGTCGAGCCCGCTGTCGGCCGCCGTACGTACGCAACTGGCGGCGACCGTGGCCGCCCGCGGCCGGACCGCCCCCGCCCGCCTGGCCACCGTCACGGCGGTCGGGGTCGGGGAGATGCCCTTCCACCCGCTGGACCCCCCGCTGGCGGCGGAGGTCCGCGCCACCTCGACGCGCCACCCACCGCCGGAGGTACTCCGCCTGCGGACGGACGTCTGACCCGCGCCTCGGCGCGGGTCAGCGGCTTTTCGCGTCAGGCGGGCTTCCGAGGGCGGTGCGCGGTCATTCGTGCGCCCCGCGGCCCGTCTCCGGCGGCGCCCCGGGCTGGGGGTGTGCCACGGGGCCGCCCTCCACGGGCTTGTGCCCCGATTCCCGCCGCTCGCGGACCTCGTCCGGATGGCTGGAGGTGGTGGAGCCGAAGTTCCCGTAGCCCTGCATCTCGTGCGGGCGCAGGCCGCCCTCGGGGATCTCCACCGGATCCCGTTCCTCGCGCAGCTCGTACACCGGACCGCCGTCCGGCAGGTGGGGCTGGCTCTCCGGGGTGGGCGGCGGTGGTTCCTTGGCCCGGACCTTCTGGCCCAGCCGGAAGGCGCCGAGGAGGAAGCCGACGACAATCAGCCCGACGAGCAGGAACCACACGATGTCGGTCAGGATCGTGTTCATACGTACTATTTTCCCGTATTTTTGCGCTTTTCACCTGCCCGGCGCCAGAATCCTCCTCCTGCCCCGCGCGGAGCCGCTCATGTCACCTCAGCGGGCCGTCCGAGTCCCGCAGCCCGTGCGCGTCCCGCCCCCCGAGGACCCCCAGGATCTCGGCGCAGATGGCCAGCGCCGTCTCCGCCGGGGTCTTGGCGCCGAGATCGAGGCCGATCGGCCCGTGCACCCGGCCCAGTTCCGCCTCCGGAACCCCGGCCGCGACCAGCCCCTCGCGGCGCCGCGCCGTGGTCCGCCGTGACCCGAGCGCCCCCACGTACGGGATCCCGAGCGCGAGCGCCGTGCGCAGCGTGGGCACGTCGAAGTCCGGCTCGTGGCTGAGCAGCACCAGGCAGGCGGCGTCCCGGTGATCGGTGAGCACCTTGCGGGCGTCGGCCGCGGTGTCCACGGTGACCGACTCCCATCCCAGCAGCGCGGCCTGCCGCCCGACGACCTCCGCGAGCTCGCCGGTCCCGCCGATCACCACGTGGGGCGCCGACGGGTACGCCTCCACCAGCACCACCCCGGATCCCCCGTACAGCGCGTCCCGCCCGGGCCGCCGCGTCTCCAGCAGCTCACCGGCCCGCCGCCCGGCATCGTCGACGGGCGTACCGTCACCCCGTACGACCTGACTCACCGCGCTGTCGGCGCTCTCGTTCAGCCGGGTCACCAACGCCACCCCGGCCCCGGTCGCGAGCAGCTCCCACCACTCGGCCGGGATGGCCGCCAGCGGCTGGAGCAGCACCTCGGCCTGCCCGCCGCACGTCAACCGGGCATCCTCGGCCTCCGCCCGCCGCACGGACACCTCGCACACCCGCGCGCCCTGCCCGGCGGCGGCCATGGCCCCCGCCTCCGCGACGAGTTCGGCATCGAAGACCCCGCGGTACAGGGCCCCGACGCACTCTCCCAGCGCGTCCACGAGCACCGCCCCGGCGGGATCCCGCGGCCCGAACCCCTGCTCCGTCACGGGCCGGGCCAGAAACCCGGCCCGCCCCTCGGCGACCCACTGCCGCGCCGTCTCCGCCAGCTCACGCATCCCTTTGCCCCATCCTCTTGCGCGCCGTCTCCGCAAAGCACCTGGTCAAGGGCGCAATGCGGCCTCGCCAACCACCCTACGCAGGCCCCCACCCGCACCCCACCCCCCAAATCCCACAGACCCGCCCCCACCCCCTCGTACGGACCACCCGAACGCGCACCCGTGGCCGCCCGGCTCGCGGCGGCCACCTGACCCCACGGAGAATCGAGCGGTCGGAGCGACGATGTCCCGGGCCATGGCGTGGAAAGGGACCCGACCGAACCGTGAAACCACCGAAGACGACAGCGAAGACGACAGAGAAGACCGGTCGACGCCGCACCTTCCAATCCCTGTCGGTGCGCAACTTCCGGCTGTTCGTCCTCGGCCAGCTCCTGTCCGTCACCTGTACCTGGATGATGGTCATCGCGCAGGACTGGCTGGTCCTTGAGCTGTCGGGGAACTCCGGCACGGCCCTCGGCGTGGTCACGGCGATGCAGTTCACGCCCGTCCTGCTGCTGACCCTGTACGGGGGCCGGCTGGCCGACCGCTACGACAAGCGGCGCATCCTGATGCTCGCCAACCTCGCGTCGGGGGTCCTCGCACTGGCCCTCGGGCTGTGGGTGCTCATGGGGGACGTGCGGCTGTGGCACATCTGGCTGTTCGCGCTCGCCCTCGGCACGGTCAACTCGGTCGAGGCGCCCACCCGCATCTCCTTCGTGAGCGAGATGGTGGGCAGCGAACTCCTGCCGAACGCCTCCGCGATGAGCGCGGCGTACTTCAACGTCGCACGCGTGATCGGGCCGGCGATCGCGGGCTTCCTCATCGCCCGCCTCGACGTCGCGGCCGTGATCCTGATCAACGGCGTCAGCTACCTCGCCACCGTGGTCAGCGTCGTGCTGATGCGCCCGTCGGAACTTCACCGCCCGGCCGTGCGCCCCCACCGGGCGCGGGTCGTGGACGGACTGCGCTACATCGGCCGGCGCCCCGACCTCATACTGCCGCTGGCGCTCGTCGGCGTACTCGGCCTCGTCGGCTTCAACTTCCAGCTCACGCTGCCGCTGCTGGCCAAGACGGAGTTCCACACCGACTACACCGCCTTCGGCCTGCTGAGCAGCTCCCTGGCGGCCGGCTCCCTGCTGGCGGCCTTCGTGACCACCGCCCGCCGCGGCCGCCCGACCGCCCTCGTCGTCACGGGCTCGGCCTTGGCTTTCGGAGCCCTGGAAGCCGTCACGGGCCTCGCTCCGACCCTCCCGGTGGCCTGCCTCCTCCTGGGCCTGACCGGCTTCGCGATGATGTACTTCGCCCAGGCCTCGAACCACCGCGTCCAACTCGGCTCGGACCCCCAGTACCGCGGCCGCGTGATGGCCTTCTACACCCTGATCTTCCAGGGCACGACCCCCTTGGGCGCCCTCGTCACCGGCTCGCTCTCCGACCACTGGGGCCCGCGCTGGGCCCTCGCGGCAGGCGGCCTCATCTCCCTCACGGCAGCGGCCCTGGCCCTCGTCTTCCTCCCGCGCCTCACACGCGCCCGTTCCACTCCTTCGGCGCAGCCCGGGCGCTGACCGCAGGCGCGTTCAGGAGGGGTGTAGTTACGTCGGAAGTCCAGGCCCTGGACGTCCGGCCCCTCCCGAACGGAGTGATGGCCCGATGTCGCAGCCCCCCGCCCTCTCGGTGGCCATGGCCATCGCCCGCGCGGTCCGCGACATCGTCATGGGCGCGCTCGGCCAGATGTCGTACGGCAAGACGGTCACCACGGCGGCCTGGGCGTTCATCGTGGCCCTCGGAGTGATCGCGGCCCTGAGCCAGGCGGGCATCGCCACCTCGGTCACCGGTCCGGTGCTCACGGCGGTCCTCGCGACGATCGCCGGCGTGGTGATCGTCGGCGTCGGCGGCGGCCTGATCACCCCGATGCGCGGCCGCTCGGAGCGCTGGCTCGCGGCCGCCGAGATGGAGACGGGCCGTGCGAAGGACCAGATCACCGCGTACCAGCGGGGCCGCGAGGACGCGAAGCGCGGCATGCCGGCCCCCCAGGAACGCATGGACCAGGGCCGCGGCGACCAGGACCTGGGCCGCGGCCCGGGCCCGGAGCCCGTCGACCCGATGTGACGGTGTCGGCGGCTCGCGGAGGTCACGACCCCAGCAGATCGTGCTCCCGGATCAGCCAGCAGACCGCCGTCAGCCGCAGCGTCGCGTAGTCGTATCCGACCGGTTCCACCCAGTCCGCTTCCGACAGCCAGTCGGTGAAGCCGAGGACGTAGTCCGACAGATCCTCGCGCCGCACCGCACGGCCCTGCGGCCCCCGCTGGCCAGGGATCAGCACGTCACAGACCGCCGCCGCATGCTGGTCCACGGCAGCCACGAGCCCCGGCACGAAGGAGAACTCGGAGAGCCGGGGCATGTACGAGGACACGACACCAACCAGCGGACAGCCGGCCGGCGCCCCATCGGATTCGGGCGAAAAGTCCATCCCCCCAGGCTAAACGCCCACTACCCGCCCCAGCCCGTGACCTTGGTCGCAGGCCGGTCACCTGCTCGTGGCCAGGCAGGATGTGCGCGCTCTGTGTCAGATCTTGATGACGGTGATGAGGCCGCCGCACAACGCGGAGAGGTCTTCCGGGTCGGAGGTGAGCACGGTGACGGGACCGGTGAGTCGAGGGCGGTAGCGCTGAGCATGGGGTCGATGGCGTACTTGTGGCCGTGAAGGCGCACCGCCGGCCCCGTTTGCGCCGAAACCCGCGGAAAGCTCATCAGCAGGTACGGGCCGAACTCCTGCGCTTGGCACCTCGGTCGCGCGTACGCGCCTGGCGGGCCCGAACCAACTCCTCGCTGGACTCCACGCCGACGAGCACGCTGTGACCGGCCCGGACACGCCGCTTGACCAGCGCGAACAACTGCTCCCTCGTCGTGCCTACCGTTCCGGCGAGCAATGACGGGCGCCCAGCCTGGCGTGGCAAGACCCACTGAACGGCTGGTGAAATGGCTCGGCACACTGCATCAGGAGCGGCTCTCTGCCTGCTGGAGGGACGGAACCTGGCCAGCGCCGGCGAGTATCGGCGGATCACCACGCTTCGTGAGTCGAGGTGGCGGACCGCAGTGGCGGCGGTGGTTCGGGGATCCTCCGGCTACTGTCGGTTTCTGCCATGAGGGGGAGGGTGAACGCATCCTCGACCTGGCGCCGACTCGGAGCGTTGTCGGTGCGTGCGCACAGCTCGGTCGCGATTCCACGGGGGTCATGGTCGTGATCGGTATGAATCGGTCAAGTACTGACGACCCTGGCCGAGGCGGGTACGGGTCGGGGAGAATAGGCGGCGATGGTCACCACGCCCCCCGGGTCGGAATCCCCAGCGGACCGGTACAGCCCCTTCGCGCACCTCACCGTGCAGAACACCGCCCTCTACCGGCAGGTGATGCGAGCCTTTCTCGCCGCCAAGGAGCGGTTCGCGGTGCATCTGCGGCCCGAGGATGTGTATGCCGTCCTGCCCGCGGAAGTTCGGCCGGCTGACGTCGATGGTGTGGTCGGGGCGCTCGACAGCCTCGTCAAGTGGGGGAATCTGCGCGCCGACCCGGACACCGCACGGGTGACGGCCGTCGAGGACTTCTACCGCAAGCGGTTCATCTACCAGCTCACCCGGGCGGGGGAGGCGGCCGAAGAGGCGCTTTCCGTCTACGACGAGGCGCTCGGGCGGCGCGGGGCGCTGCAGGCGGTCGCGCTGCACGACATCGTCACCCAGCTGCGGGTCTTGATCGTCCTCGCGGCCGAGGAACGGCCCGACCCGGCCAAGACGCACCTCGCCCTCGACGCGCTGGCCAGCCGTTTTGCCGCCCTCGCCGACAACGCCCGCGCCTTCATGGGGTCCCTGCAGCGCACCATCGACCTGCACGACGTCGACGAGGAGGTCTTCCTCGCCTACAAGGACCAGCTCATCCAGTACCTGGAGAGGTTCATCCAGGACCTGATCACCCTGGGCGGGCGCATCGCCCGGCTGATCCTTGAGCTGGAAGACGATGGCCGGATTCAGCCCCTGCTACGGGCCGCCGCCGCCCGCGAGGCCGCGGACGCCTCCCCGCAGGAGGCGGCGCACGCCGAGCAGGCGGCGTACGAGGGGTGGGCGGGCCGCTGGGCCGGGCTCGCGGCCTGGTTCATCAGCCGCGACGGGCGGGAGTCGCAGGCCCGGCTCCTGCGCGGCCGGGCGCTCGGCGCGATTCCCCAGCTGCTGGCCGTCGTACGGTCGCTGAACGAACGACGGGCCGGCCGCTCCGACCGCTCCGCCGACTTCCGTACCCTCGCCCGCTGGTTCGCCGAGGCCCCAGACGACGACTCCCGGCACCGGCTGTGGCGTACCGCCTTCGGGCTGTATCCGGCCCGCCACCTCACCATCGACGCCGACACGCTCGCCGCCCGCGCCGCCCGACCGGTACCCGCCGCCACCCCCTGGGCCGATGCCGAGCCGCTGCGCATCAGCCCGCAGCTGCGCCGCACCGGCAGCTACGAGCGGCGCGGCAAGCCCCGCAGGGTCGAGGACCGCCAGGAGGCACGCCGACAGCTCGCGGAGGTGGCGGCCAAGCAGGCCGCCGAGACCTCGGCCGCGCGGGCCCGGCTCGTCACCGGCGGAATCACCCGGCTCTCCGGACTCCGCGAGCTCGATCCGCTCGCCTTCGGGCTCTTCCTCCAGCTCCTCGGCGACGCGCTCGCCACCTGGAGGCCGGGCATGAAGCACACCGTGGCCACCAGCAACGACGGCTCCATGGAGATCCGACTCGTCGCGATGGCCGACGGGTCCACCGCCGAGATCCGGACGCCGGGTGGCACCTTCCGCGGCCCTGATCATGCCGTCGAGATCATCGACCTGACCGAGGGAAGCGACCGGCCATGAGTACTCCGCTCGCCGAAGTGCTGGATGGTCAGCACGCCGCCGATCTGCGCAAGGCGGCCCGCGCCCTGCTGAAGCAGCCGTTGCTGCTCGCGCGCGGCGCGCACGCCGACGAGTTCCGGCTCGTCCGCCGCCACGCCTCCGAACTGCGCGAGTGGTTCGACCGCAACACCGGCTGGTCCCTCCATGTCGGCGCGGGGACGGCCCGGCTGGGCAAGATCCCCGGTGTCCTCACCGACACCACCCACCCTGCCCGCGAAGCCAGCCGCACGGCCGCGCCCTTCACCCGCCGCCGCTACGTCCTGCTCTGCCTCGCCCTCGCCGCCCTCGAACGCGGCGAGGCGCAGATCGCCCTCGGCCGCCTCGCCGACCAGGTCGTCCTCGACGCCGCCGACCCCCACCTGGCGGCCGCGGGAATCCACTTCACCCTCGACCGCCGCGACGAACGCCTCGACCTGGCCGCCGTCGTACGGCTGCTGCTGAGCCTCGGCGTCCTGCGACGGGTCGCCGGAGACGAGGAGGCGTACGTCAGCGGGGCGGGCGACGTGCTGTACGACGTCGAGCGACGGGTACTGGCCGGGCTGCTCGCCACCCGCCGCGGGCCGTCCACGGTCCGCTCCGAAGCGCTGGACGACCGTCTCGCCGAGCTCGTCGCCGAGACCGCCCTCGACAGCGACGAACTGCGGTTCCGCGCCATGCGCCGCTCCCTGACCCGTCGCCTCCTCGACGACCCGGTGCTCTACTACGACGAACTGACCGACGCGGAACTGGGCTACCTCACCCGCCAGCGCGGCTTCCTCACCGCCCGCATCACCGAACTCACCGGGATGGTCGCGGAGGTCCGCGCCGAGGGCATCGCGATGGTCGATCCCGATGACGACCTCACCGACGTCCGCATGCCCGAACAGGGCACCCACGGCCACGTCACCCTGCTGCTCGCCGAGCATCTCGCGGCAGCGGGCGGGGGCGGGGGCGTCGTCAGTACCGAAGACCTGGAGCGGCGGGTGCGCGAACTCGCCGCCGAACACGGCGGGTTCTGGGCCAAGTCGGCCCGGGAGCCGGGCGCGGAAGGCGAGCTCGTCGCGCAGGCCGTGACCCGGCTCGCCGCTCTCGGGCTCGTCGCCCGCACCGGCGGCGACGTTGCCGGGGTGGCGCCCCGCCCCGCCCTCGCCCGGTACGCCGTCGGCGAGGCCGTCGTACTCGAACCCCGTACTGATCGCACGGGCCACGTGCCTGCGCAGCGAAAGGCGAACCAGCGTTGACTGCCGGCCCTGTCCTCCCCGCTCCCACCCGAGCCCGCTGGCAGCCCCTGCGTATCGGTCTCGTCGACCTCTTCCACTACGACGTGGAGGAGTTCCACTTCCGTGACGGCCGTCTCCTGCTCCGCGGCAACAACGGCACCGGCAAGTCCAAAGTGCTGGCCCTGACCCTGCCCTTCCTCCTCGACGGCGACCTCAGCGCCCGCCGCGTCGAACCCGACGGCGACCCGGGCAAGCGGATGGAGTGGAATCTGCTCCTCGGCGGCGAGCACCCACACTCCGAGCGGCTCGGCTACACCTGGGTCGAATTCGGCCGGCGTGACGAGGCCACCGGCGAAGAGCACTTCCGTACGCTCCTCTGCGGCCTCAAGGCCGTCAGCGGACGAGGCATCGCCCGCCACTGGTACGCGGTGACCGCCCAGCGCGTCGACCACACCCCGAACGGGCAGTCGGCCGACCCGCTCCGCCTGCTCGACGCCACCGGCACCGCCCTCTCCCGGGACCGCCTCGCCGAGGCCATCGCCGGGGAGGGCATGGTGTACGACCAGGCCAAGGCCTACCGGCGGGCCGTCGACGAGGCACTGTTCGGGCTCGGCGAGCAGCGCTACGGCGCCCTCGTGGACCTGCTGATCCAGCTCCGCCAGCCCCAGCTGTCCAAGCGCCCCAACGAGGCCGCCCTCTCCCGGGCCCTCACCGAGGCCCTGCCGCCCATGGACCAGGCCGTCATCGCCGATGTGGCCGAGGCCTTCCGCTCGCTCGACGAGGAGAAGGAGGAGCTGCGGGCGGCCTCCGTGGCCGAGCGCGCCGCCTCCGCCTTCCTGGAGCACTACCGGCGCTACGCCCGCATCGCCTCCCGCCGCCGCGCCCGCCTCCCGCGCACCGAGCACTCCCGCTACGAGCACCTCCAGCGCGACCTCGCCGACGCGCAGGCTCACAAGACCGCGGCCGAGGAGGAGCGGGCCGCGGCCGAGGAGTGGAGCGCCGCGCTGGAAGAGACCGAGACGCGGTTGCGGGCGCAGGACGAGGCCCTCCGCGAGGGTCCCGAGATGCGCAGCGCCCACGAGCTGGAGCGGGCGGCCAAGGCGGTGGAGCGCACGGCGCACGCCCAGGACCGCGCGCTGGCCGACCGCGAGCAGGCGGCGCTCCTGCACACGCGGGCACTGAGCAGGCTCGGCGCCGCGGAGAACAGGCTCCGCACCGCCCGGGACCAGGCCGAGAACACCTTCCGCCAGGCGCGGGAGACGGCGGCGGCTGCCCGCCTGGGCCTGCCCGAGGACACCGGCCTGCCGGATACCGAACTCCGGCGGGCCGCGGAGGAGTCGGTGGACCGTGGCCGCCGCTCCCTCTCCCATCTGGAACGGCTCGCGGACCAGGCCGAGCGCGCGGAGGGGGAGCGCCACGCGGCCTCCCGTCGCCTCGACGAGGCAGAGGCCGACCTGGCCCATGCCGCCGAGGCGGAGAGCAGGGCGCAGGAGGGTGTGACGGAGGCGGGCCAGAGCCTGCTGAATGCCGTACGGGAACACGCTCGCGGCTGCGCGGAGCTGTCGTACGCCGATCCGGTGGGCCTGCTCGACGAGATCCAGGAATGGACGCGGCACCTCGACGGCCCCTACCCGGCACGTCGGGAGGCCTCGCGCACCCACCGTGCCGCATCGGGAGTGCTCGCCGACCAGGCGGCCGAAGCGGCACACCGGCGGGCCGCGCTGGCTGCCCGTACCCACCAGGCGGAACGCGAGATGGCCGAACTGGAGGCCGGCGGCCGGCAGGGCCCGCCGAGCCCCTACACGCGCACCCCGGCAGTGCGCGAGGGGATGCCGGGCGCACCGCTGTGGCGGCTGGTCGACTTCACGGGCGTGCCCACTGTCGGTGAGCTCACCGACGGTGAGCGCGCCGGGCTGGAAGCCGCCCTGGAGGCATCCGGGCTGCTCGACGCCTGGGTCCGGCCCGACGGCGCCGCCCTCGCCGCCGACGGACACGACGTACTGCTCGACCCGCGCACCGGACCGGTCGTCGCCGGCCCGTCACTTGCCGACCTGCTCCGGCCTGCCGTCGATCACGAGGACGCCCAGGCCGCCGCTGTGGGCGAGGAGACCGTGGCGCGCATCCTCGCCTCGATCGGACTCCGCGCGCCGGACGGCGAAGGGCCCGGCGGCACATGGGTGGCATCGGACGGGCGCTATCGTGTCGGCGCACTCACCGGCCGGTGGGCCAAAGCCGCCGCCGAGTACATCGGTGAGGGCGCACGGGAAGCCGCGCGGCGCACGCGCATCGCCACCCTGAACGCCGAGCTCGCCCTCCTCCAGCAGGAATCGGCATCAGTCGAGGGGGAGGCCGAGGCCGTGGCGGCCCGCCGCCGTACGCTCGACGCCGAACTGGCCCGCGTACCCGACGAAGCCCCGCTGACGCAGGCGCACGCCCGCGCGGTGGTCGCTGCCGATGCCGCGCGGCGGGCCCGTATCCGGTGCGAGGAACGGGCCGCCGATCTCGCCGCCGCGGCCGAGCAGGCTCAGCAGGCCGCCGCCGAACACGCCGAGACGGCCGCCGACCTGGGCCTGCCCGCCGACCCGGCCGCGCTGGCCCTCGTACGGGAGGCTCACAGCGAGCTCGCCGTCGTACTGGCCACCCTGTGGCCCGCGCTGCGGGAGCGTGCCGAGGCGGCTCGCCAGGCCGATGAGGAACAAGAGGAAGCCGCGCGGGCCGGGGCGAGGACCGCCGAACTCGCCCTGCGTGCGGAGGAAGCCTCCCGCGAGGCGGCCGCCGCGGACGAACGCCACACCACACTGCGCTCGACCGTCGGCGCGGCCGTCGCCGAACTGGAGCGCCGCCTCGCCGAGACCGCCGCCGCCCTGCGCACCTGCGCCTCGGACCAGCAGCTCGCCCGCAGTCGCCACACGGAGGCGGAAAGGTCGGCCGGCAAGGCCGAGGGCCGGATCGAGCAACTGGCGGAAAGCATCACCGAGGCGGTCGCCGCCCGCACCGAGGCCATCGCCGCCCTCCAGCGATTCACGACCACCGGCCTGATCACAGTCGCGGTTCCGGGACTTCCCGTACCGGCCTCGGACGACGGCCCCTGGGCGGCCACGCCCGCCATCACCTTCGCCCGCGCCCTCGAATCCGAACTGTCGACGACGGACGACTCCGACGCCGCCTGGGAACGCGTCCAGCGGCGCCTGAGCGAGGAGCTGAAGACCCTCCAGGACGCCCTGTCCCGGCACGGCCACACGGCCTCGGCCCGCATGGTCGAGGACGGCATGGTCGTCGACATCGTCTACCAGGGCCGGGAGCGCGCCGTACCCGAGCTCGCGGAGGCGCTCGCCGTGGAGGTCGGCGACCTCACCCGCATCCTGTCCGTGCACGAACGCGAGATCCTCGAAACCCATCTGATCACCGAGGTCGCGGGCACCCTCCAAGAGCTGATAGGCATCGCCGAGCGGCAGGTGCGGGCCATGAACGCCGAGCTGGAGGAGCGCCCCACCTCCACCGGTATGACACTGCGCCTGGTGTGGCGGGCCTCCCGCAAGGCCCCGTCCGGACTGGCGCAGGCCCGCGAACGCCTGCGCCAGTCCGCCGACGCCTGGACCGCCGAGGACCGCGCGGCGGTCGGCGGGTTCCTGCAGACCGAGATCGCCCGGCAGCAGACCGGGGACGAGGCGGGCAGCTGGCACGAACACCTCACCGCCGCCCTCGACTACCGCTCCTGGCACGAGTTCGGCGTCGAACGCCACCAGCACGGCCGCTGGGTCCCGGCCACCGGGCCGGCCTCGGGCGGCGAGCGGGTCCTCGCGATGTCGGTGCCGCTGTTCGCCGCCGCCTCCTCGCACTACGCGAGCGCCGGCAGCCCGTACGCACCCCGCCTGGTCACCCTTGACGAGGCGTTCGCGGGCGTGGACGACGACTCCCGCGCCAAATGCCTCGGCCTGCTGCACGCCTTCGACCTGGACGTGGTGATGACCAGCGAACGGGAGTGGGCCTGCTACCCGCAGGTCCCGGGCATCGCCATCGCACAGTTGTCGCGCATCGACGAGGTGGCGGCGGTGCTCGTCACCCGCTGGGAGTGGGACGGGACCACACGTGCGCGCCGTGACGACCCGGTACGCGGGCAGGTCCAGGAGCCGGAGGGGACAGCGGCCCGGGAGCCCGAGTGGACATGACCGGCGGCCCCATGACCGGCGCCTCCACGACCGGCGCCTCCACGACCGAGGACCCCACGACCGGCGACTCGATCGACCGGACACGCCTGCACCGGCTCCTGGGCACTGCGGAGCTGGCCTGGCTGATGGAGCGCATACATCGGCGCCTGGTGAACGAACAGCCCCTCACCGGAACGGTCTCGCTGGCCGCACCCACCCCGGCCCAGCGCGCGGCGGCCGAACGCCTGCTGGGCCGGGCCCCGGGCGGCGGCCGGTCCCTGACCGTACGGCTCGACGCGGTGGACGACGTACTGCGCCGCTCCGGGATCAGCCCCGGCGGCCTCGCCGCCGCCTGCATCGCGCTGACGGGCCCCGCCACCTCCGCCGGCCAGGCCCGGCTCCAGGAGGAAGCGGCGTGGAAGGAGGCGTACACCCCGCTCGACGAGCTCGGTCGCGACGTCCCCTGCCTCAGCGACTGGGCCGCCCGGCTGAGTACGGACGGACTCGTGCGCCGTCTTACCGGTACCCCCGGGGCAGCCCACACCGTGCTCACCGGGGTTGTCGCCGTACTGCGGGAACTCCCGGCCGACCCGGCGGTGTCCCTTCCCGCTTTCGCCGCCCGCGTGGTGGGCGGGGCCCATGCCCTGGACGACGGGGCGCCCCTGGCCACCCTCGCCCTGTCCGGTATCCGCGCACTCACCGGATTCCCCGACGGCAACGGAGCCGAGTGGAGGCGCGCCGCCTGGGCATCGGCAGGTCTGCTGCGCGACGACCTGTCGTCGACCGTCCTCACCCTGAACTTGCGCGGCACCCCGGCCTTGGACTGGATGGCCGCCACGGGCGAACCCTGCGTCCTGACCCTGCGCCAGCTCACACACAGGCCACCCGCAACGGTCACGCCGGTCGTACGTGTCTGCGAGAACCCGACCGTTCTGGCGGCGGCGGCCGACACCCTCGGCCCCCACTGTCCGCCGCTCGTCTGCCTGCAGGGCCAGCCGTCCGCCGCCGCAGTCGCGCTCCTGCGCCACTTGCACGGCTCGGGAGCGACCCTGCTGTACCACGGCGACTTCGACTGGGGCGGACTGCGCATCGCGACCGCACTGCTGCGGCGCGTCCCCTGGCGCCCCTGGCGCTACACGGCAGCGGACTACCGTGCGGCGGCCACCACGGGCCGCCACCCCCAACCCCTGTCGGGTCCGCCGGCCGAAGCCCCCTGGGACCCGGAGCTGCCTCCGGCCCTCGCTGAACTGGGCATACGTGTCGAGGAGGAGAGCGTCCTCGACGCGCTGTTGGGAGACCTCGCGACGGGGCCCCGACGCCCCCACGGCCCTTCCGGCACATAGGCCGCGCAGCACGTCACGCGGCAGCACATACGCGAAGACCCCGTTCTCAGCGAACTCGCTGATGGCGGGGTCTTTGGGCACTTCCTGCGAAGTGCCCCCGGCAGGATTCGAACCTGCGCACACGGCTCCGGAGGCCGTTGCTCTATCCCCTGAGCTACGGGGGCGTGTCGTCCGCTTGCGGCGACGGGTTGAACACTACCAGCTTCCCCGGGGTGATCAGGAACCGTTTTGGGGTCGCGGAGGGGGTCGGTCGCCCGGAGGGGGTGGAAGTGGCAAAAACCCGGACGCGGGGGCCCGGGCGGACCTACTCTCGAGTCGTGCCAGGCGCCTCGGGCCGGGTGCTTGTTGTCGACGACAACAAGGTCATCCGGCAGCTGATCAGGGTCAATCTCGAGCTGGAGGGCTTCGAGGTCGTGACCGCGAACGATGGTGTCGAGTGCCTGGACGTCGTGCACCGCGTGTGCCCCGATGTCATCACGCTCGACGTGGTCATGCCCCGGCTGGACGGGTTCGGGACCGCCGCGCAGTTGCGGGCCGATCCGCGGACGCGGGACGTGCCGGTGGCCATCGTCAGTGCGTGCGTGCAGTACGAGGTGGAGGCCGGGATCGTGGCCGGGGTGGATGCCTTCGTGGCCAAGCCCTTCGAGCCCGCCGAGCTGGTGCGCGTCGTACGGCGGCTCGTGGAGCGCAAGGACCGGCGTGACGGGCGGAGAGGGGCCCCCGCCGGCAGGGGGAGAGGGTGACGGCGTGCAGCCTTCGTAAGGCCGCTGTTCACATGGCGAAACCCAGGACATAGGGAGAGGGCTTCTCCCCTAGGCTGGTCCCGTGACCCCCGCCGACCTCACCCGTACCGTCGTACGCGCCGTGCGCCGTGCCGTCGAGGACGGGGAGCTGCCGGCCGGCACGGTCGTGCCGGAGCGGGTCGTCGTCGAGCGGACCCGGCCGGGTGGGGTGGGGGAGTACGCCACCCCCGTCGCGTTCCAGCTGGCCAAGGCCGGGGGCGCGAGACCCCTCGATGTGGCGCGGCTGCTCGCCGGGCGACTGGAGCGGGCACCCGGGATCCGCCGGGTGGAGATCACCGGCGCGGGGTTCCTGAACTTCGCGATGGACGGCCGCGGCGCCGCCGGGCTCGTCGGGGACATTCGCGCGCGCGGCCTGCGGTACGGGTACGCCGCCGACGCCGTCGAGGTGGAGCCGTTCTGCTGGGCACCCGGCGCCGAGATCCGCATGCGCGCCGTGTACGAGGCGACCGTGCGGCTCGTGCGCAGCCAGGGCGACGGCGTCGGGCCCGGCACCCTCGCCGTCGCCCCGGTCGCCAGGCGCGACGGCGACGTCGTGGCCCGGTACGGGGCGGACGCCGCCGCCTGGGCGATGCTCACCGTGCCCGCGCGGGAGACGCCCCACTTCTCCGCCGGGCTCCTCGTACAGGACGAGTCCAGCGAGTTCTTCCGCGTGCGCTACGCCCATGCGCGAAGTCGGGCGTTGCGGAGGAACGGCGCTGAGCTCGGGGTGCGGGGCGAGGTCGGGGATCTGGACGACGGCCCGCTGCCGCGCGCCCTCGCCGATCATCCCCTCGTCCTCGAAGCCGCCGCGCACCACCGGGCGCCCGAGCGGCTCACCCGGCACCTCGTCGCCGTCGCCGACGCGCTGCTCGACTTCCAGTACCACGTCCTGCCCAAGGGCGACGAGAAACCCTCGGCCGCCCACCGCGCCCGGCTGGCTCTCGCCGAAGCCGCCGGGACGGTGCTGGCCGGTGGCCTGGCCCTGCTCGGCGTAGACGCCCCCGACTTCCTGTGATCCGCGAAGAGAGATTCCGATGAGCCGTTCCGCGCACCCCGCCGGACCCCGCCACGCCGATGTCATGCCCGAGGGCCACTACGCCCCGCCGGCCGCCGACCTGAACGTGCTGCACGAGAACGTGTGGGCCCGGACCGTCGAGCGCGGCGACGACGGCGTCATGCGCGTCGGCGGCATCGAAGTGACCCGGCTCGCCGAGGAGTTCGGGACCCCCGCGTACTTCATGGACGAAGAGGACTTCCGGACGCGCTGCCGGGCCTGGGCGCACGCCTTCGGCAAGGACGCCGACGTGTTCTACGCAGGGAAGGCGTTCCTCTCCAAGGCCGTCGTGAAGTGGCTCAAGGAGGAGGGCCTGAACCTCGACGTGTGCTCCGGCGGAGAGCTGGCCACCGCCCTCGCCGCCGGGATGCCCGCCTCGCGGATCGCCTTCCACGGCAACAACAAGTCCGAGGGCGAGATCCGCCGCGCCATAGGGGCAGGCGTCGGGCGCATCGTCCTCGACTCCTTCCAGGAGATCGCCCGCGTGGCGCACATCGCCCGCGAGCTGGGCGTACGACAGCCCGTGCAGATCCGCGTCACCGTCGGCGTCGAGGCGCACACCCACGAGTTCATCGCCACGGCACACGAGGACCAGAAGTTCGGCATCGCGGTAGCGGACGGGCTCGCCGCCGAGGCCGTACGGCGGGCCCTCGGCCATGACTCGCTGGAGCTGCTCGGCCTGCACTCCCACATCGGATCGCAGATCTTCGACATGGCCGGCTTCGAGATCTCCGCGAAGCGCGTCGTGCGGCTGCTGGCCGCCGTACGGGACGAGCACGGGGTCGAGCTCCCCGAGATCGACCTCGGCGGCGGCCTCGGCATCGCCTACACGCCCGCCGACGACCCCCGTGAGCCGCACGAGATCGCCAAGTCGCTGACCGAGATCGTCGCCCGCGAGTGCGAGGCGGCCGGGCTGCGCGCCCCCCGGATCTCCGTCGAGCCCGGACGGGCCATCGTCGGCCCCACCGCCTTCACCCTCTACGAGGTCGGCACCATCAAGCCGCTCGAAGGCCTGCGGACCTACGTGAGCGTCGACGGCGGGATGTCCGACAACATCCGCACCGCCCTCTACGACGCGGAGTACTCCATCGCGCTCGTCTCGCGCGTCTCCGACGCCGAGCCCATGCTCGTCCGCGTCGTCGGCAAGCACTGCGAGAGTGGTGACATCGTGGTGAAGGACGCGTTCCTGCCCGCAGACCTGGCGCCGGGTGACCTCGTCGCGGTGCCGGCCACCGGGGCGTACTGCCGCTCCATGGCCAGCAACTACAACCACGCGCTCCGCCCGCCCGTCGTCGCCGTGCGCGACGGGCAGGCCCGGGTGATCGTCCGGCGCGAGACGGAGGAAGATCTCCTGCGTCTCGACCTCGGGTGACGCCCATGTTCCGGGGCCGGGCCCCGGGACCTTGAAATCAGGTGTCTCACTCAATGGACCGAGGATGGAAACTGCTGTCCATTGAGTGAGACTGGTTCAACCTGACGTGCAAACCGCGCGCCGGGGAGCGAAGAAAGACGAAAGGCGTAGGTCGAATGATGCGTACGCGTCCGCTGAAGGTGGCGCTGCTGGGCTGTGGAGTGGTCGGCTCAGAGGTGGCCCGCATCATGACGACGCACGCCGACGACCTCACGGCCCGGATCGGCGCGCCCGTCGAGCTCGCCGGTGTCGCCGTGCGCCGCCCGTCCAAGGTCCGCGAGGGCATCGACCCGGCTCTGATCACCACCGATGCGACCGCCCTCCTCAAACGCGGCGACATCGACGTGGTCATCGAGGTCATCGGCGGGATCGAGCCCGCTCGTACGCTGATCACCACCGCCTTCGAGAACGGCGCCTCCGTCGTCTCCGCCAACAAGGCGCTGCTGGCCCAGGACGGCGCCGCACTGCACGCCGCGGCCGAGCAGCACGGGCTGGACCTGTACTACGAGGCAGCCGTCGCCGGCGCCATCCCGCTGGTCCGCCCGATGCGCGAGTCCCTCGCCGGCGACAAGATCAACCGGGTCATGGGCATCGTCAACGGCACGACGAACTTCATCCTCGACAAGATGGACTCGACCGGCGCCGGCTACCAGGAGGCCCTCGACGAGGCCACCGCCCTCGGGTACGCCGAAGCCGACCCCACCGCCGATGTCGAGGGCTACGACGCCGCCGCCAAGGCCGCGATCCTGGCCGGCATCGCCTTCCACACCCGGGTCCGCCTCGACGACGTCTACCGCGAGGGCATGACCGAGGTCAGCGCCTCCGACTTCGCCTCCGCCAAGCGGATGGGCTGCACCATCAAGCTCCTCGCGATCCTGGAGCGCGCCGCCGACGGCCAGTCCGTCACCGCCCGCGTGCACCCCGCGATGATCCCGCTCACGCACCCGCTCGCCTCCGTCCGCGAGGCGTACAACGCCGTCTTCGTCGAGGCGGAGGCCGCCGGGCGGCTCATGTTCTACGGGCCCGGCGCGGGCGGTTCGCCGACCGCGTCCGCGGTCCTCGGCGACCTCGTCGCCGTCTGCCGCAACAAGCTCGCCGAGGCAACGGGGCCGGGCGAGTCGGCGTACACCCAGCTGCCGGTCAGTGCCATGGGCGAAGTCGTCACCCGCTACCACATCAGCCTCGATGTGGCCGACAAGCCGGGCGTCCTCGCCCAGGTGGCGACGACCTTCGCGGAGCACGGAGTGTCGATCGACACCGTCCGCCAGAAGGGAAAGGACGGCGAGGCCTCCCTCGTCGTCGTCACCCACCGCGCACTCGACGCCGCCCTTTCCGGGACCGTCGAGGCGCTGCGGAAGCTGGACACCGTCCGCGGTGTCGCCAGCATCATGCGTGTTGAAGGGGAGTAAGGACCCATGAGCAGCAATCGCACCCACCAGTGGCGCGGCATCATCGAGGAGTACCGGGACCGCCTGCCGGTGACGGACACGACTCCGGTGGTCACGCTCCGCGAGGGTGGTACTCCCCTCGTCCCCGCCCAGGTGCTCTCCGAGCGCACCGGCTGTGAGGTCCACCTCAAGGTGGAGGGCGCCAACCCCACCGGGTCCTTCAAGGACCGCGGCATGACCATGGCGATCACCAAGGCCAAGGAGGACGGCGCCAAGGCCGTCATCTGCGCCTCCACGGGCAACACCTCGGCGTCCGCCGCCGCGTACGCCGTGCGCGCCGGAATGGTCAGCGCCGTCCTCGTGCCGCGCGGCAAGATCGCGCTCGGCAAGATGGGCCAGGCGCTGGTGCACGGCGCCAAGATCCTGCAGGTCGACGGCAACTTCGACGACTGCCTGGACCTGGCGCGCGCGCTGTCCGACAACTACCCGGTGGCGCTCGTCAATTCCGTCAACCCGGTGCGCATCGAGGGCCAGAAGACGGCCGCGTTCGAGATCGTCGACGCGCTCGGCGACGCACCCGACATCCACGTGCTGCCCGTCGGGAACGCCGGCAACATCACCGCGTACTGGAAGGGCTTCAAGGAGTACAAGGCCGACGGCCTGGCCTCCCGTACGCCCCGTGTGTGGGGTTTCCAGGCCTCGGGCTCCGCGCCCATCGTGCGCGGCGAGATCGTCAAGGAGCCGCACACCATCGCCACCGCGATCCGCATCGGCAACCCGGCCTCCTGGGAGTACGCCCTGGCCGCGCGGGACGAGTCGGGCGGCTTCATCGACGAGGTGACGGACCGACAGATCCTGTCCGCCTACCGGCTGTTGGCCGCGCAGGAGGGCGTCTTCGTCGAGCCCGCCTCGGCCGCGTCCGTGGCCGGTCTGCTGAAGGCCGCGGAGCTGGGCCTGGTCGACCCCGGCCAGACGATCGTATGCACCGTCACCGGCAACGGCCTGAAGGACCCCGACTGGGCGGTCGCCGGCGCCCCGCAGCCGGTCACCATTCCGGTGGACGCGGAGGCCGCGGCCATCCGCCTCGGCCTGATCTGACCCGGCCCGGACCGATCCCGGCCCGAGCCCCGTCCCGCCGCCTCGTTGCCGGATTCCGGAAACCTCCGGAATCCGGCAACTCGGCCCGTACGGCGCCACGGGCACCCGGAAGTCGACGCGTTCCACCGGAAGACCGCGACACGCATCGTGCGCCTCCCGTGCGCCCTATGTCGGATGAGAACCTTCCTTCGATAGGCTGTACTTACATCCGCCACCGCGCATATGACCGCGGTGCTGCCCCGAGGGCCTTCGGGTGTCGTACGTTCTCCAGTACATTCGCAGCGAAGATCCCGCACCGCCACCAGATCTCGCACAGTCACAAGGAGTGTCATCGACCGATGGCAGGTCCAGCGTTCCGCGCCGCCGCCGTACGAGTGCGCGTCCCCGCCAGTAGTGCCAACCTCGGCCCCGGCTTCGATGCCCTCGGCCTGGCTCTGGGGCTGTATGACGACGTGGTCGTCCGCGTCGCCGATTCCGGCCTGAACATCGACATCGCCGGCGAGGGCGCCGACAGCCTCCCGAGGGACGAGAGCCACCTCCTCGTACGCTCCATGCGCACCGCCTTCGACCTGCTGGGCGGGCAGCCGCGCGGCCTCGAGGTCGTCTGCGCCAACCGCATCCCCCACGGCCGAGGCCTCGGCTCCTCCTCCGCCGCGATCTGCGCCGGCATCGTCGCCGCCCGCGCGGTGACCATAGGCGGCGAGACCAAGCTCGACGAGGCGGCCCTGCTGGAGCTCGCCACGGAGATCGAGGGCCACCCCGACAACGTCGCCGCCTGCCTGCTCGGCGGCTTCACCCTGGCCTGGATGGACGGGGGCAGTGCCAAGGCGATCCGGATGGACCCGGCCGATTCCATCGTTCCGGTGGTCTTCGTCCCCTCCAAGCCGGTCCTGACCGAGACCGCGCGCGGGCTGCTGCCGCGCACCGTCCCGCACGTGGACGCGGCCGTGAACGCGGGCCGCGCGGGCCTGCTCGTGGAGGCCATGACCAGGCGTCCCGAGTTCCTGCTGCCCGCCACCGAGGACCGGCTGCACCAGGAGTACCGCACCCCGGCGATGCCCGAGAGCGTGGCACTCGTGGCCCGACTGCGGGCGGACGGCATCCCCGCGGTCATCTCCGGCGCGGGCCCCACGGTCCTCGCGCTGGTCGACAACGACGCGGCCGACAAGGTCGCGCGGCTCGCTGGCGAGGGGTGGGCGGCCAACCGGCTCGCACTCGACTCCGCGGGCGCGAGCGTCCTTCCGCTGGGCGCCCAGGGCGGGCAGTCCGTGTCCTCGTGACACGGCCCTTCCGGGGCGGACGGCCGGGCAGGCCGCCCGCCCCGGCAGGGGCGATTGCCGGTGATTGAGAGGGGGAATATCTGTTGGATCCGGTAGTGTTAGTCTCAAGTGCGCAGCCGAAGCCGCCATGGCTCGGTGCTCAGTGTCCCCATCCGGGACCACATTTCTTCCGGGAGCCTCCCCGACTGCTTTGATCACTTCCAGCAGTTCGAGCACGCTCCGGAATCGGCGTGACTTTCCCACGCTTCAGCTCGGGGGCTTCTCGCCGGAACCACCCATGCACGTTTCTCTCCGCCGTATCTCTATCGGCGGACCACCGCCCCGGCTGCGGTCCACGACCCATCAGGTCATGGCCCGTTGTCGGACAGCACAACCGGTCGCCGAGCCAGACAGGCCGACGTCCGCTCCAGGGAAGGACCCTTCGTGAGCGACACCACCGATCTGATGGGCGCTGCCGACACCAACGTCGACACCAGTGCCCCCGCCGCGGGCGCCGCACCCAAGCGCCGCCGCTCCGGCACCGGCCTCGAGGGCATGGTCCTGGCCGAGCTGCAGCAGGTCGCGTCGGGCCTCGGTATCAGGGGCACCGCGCGGATGCGCAAGAGCCAGCTGATCGAGGTCATCAAGGAGGCGCAGGGCGGCGGCAGTGCCCCCAAGGCCGCGGCCCCCGCCGCCGACGCCGTCGAGGCCAAGCCGAAGCGCCGCGCCACCAGCAAGGCCCGCACGGGCGAGGCCGCCGCCGCGGCGCCCGCCGAGGAGCCTGCCGCGCAGGCGCAGATCGACATCCCGGGCCAGCCGGCAGGGAGCCCCTCCCGCGCGAGCGAAGCCGAGCGCGGGGGAGAGGACGCCCCGGTCGGTGAGCGTCGCCGCCGCCGGGCCACGGCCCCCTCCGGCAGCCCGGAGTCCTCGGCCCCCGCGGCCGTGCAGGTAGAGCAGAAGACCGAGGCCGCTCCGGTCGCGCAGATCCAGACGCAGGCGCAGCCCGAGTCCGCGGCCGGCACCGCCACCGCCGTCTCCGGGCAGGGTCAGGGCCAGTCGGTGGAGGCCGGCGAGGGCCGTACCCGCCGCGACCGCCGCGACCGGGGCACCGACCGTGCCGAGCGCGGTGACCGCGGCGACCGCGGTGACCGTCAGGGCCGCCGCGAGCGCGGCCCCAAGGCCGACGAGCAGGCCCAGGCCGGCCAGGGTGCCCAGGGCGGCGCCCAGGGTGGTCAGGGCGGCGGCCGTCAGGACCGCGCCGACCGTCAGCAGCAGGGTGGCCGAGGCCAGGGCCAGCAGGGTCGTCAGGACCGTCAGGGCCTCCAGGACCACGGCCCCCAGGACGAGTTCGACGAGGACGGCCGCCGTGGCCGTCGCGGCCGCTACCGCGACCGCCGTGGCCGCCGTGGCCGTGACGAGTTCGCCCCGGCCGAGACGCCGGTCGCCGACGACGACGTGCTGATCCCCGTCGCGGGCATCCTCGACATCCTCGACAACTACGCGTTCATCCGGACCTCGGGCTACCTGCCCGGCCCCAACGACGTGTACGTCTCCCTCGCCCAGGTCCGCAAGGCCGGTCTGCGCAAGGGTGACCACACCACCGGCGCCGTGCGCCAGCCCAAGGACGGCGAGCGCCGCGAGAAGTTCAACGCCCTCGTGCGTCTGGACTCGGTGAACGGCATGGCGCCCGAATCCGGCCGCGGACGCCCGGAGTTCCAGAAGCTGACCCCCCTGTACCCGCAGGACCGGCTCCGCCTGGAGACCGACCCGGGCGTGCTGACCGGCCGGATCATCGACCTGGTCGCACCGATCGGAAAGGGTCAGCGTGGTCTGATCGTCTCGCCGCCGAAGGCCGGCAAGACGATGATCATGCAGGCGATCGCCAACGCGATCACCGTCAACAACCCCGAGTGCCACCTGATGGTCGTCCTGGTCGACGAGCGTCCGGAAGAGGTCACCGACATGCAGCGGTCGGTCAAGGGCGAGGTCATCTCCTCGACCTTCGACCGCCCGGCCGAGGACCACACCACGGTCGCCGAGCTGGCCATCGAGCGCGCCAAGCGTCTCGTCGAGCTGGGTCACGACGTGGTCGTCCTGCTGGACTCCATCACCCGTCTGGGCCGCGCGTACAACCTCGCGGCGCCCGCCTCCGGCCGCATCCTGTCCGGTGGTGTCGACTCGACCGCGCTCTATCCGCCGAAGCGCTTCTTCGGTGCCGCGCGCAACATCGAGGACGGCGGCTCGCTGACCATCCTGGCCACCGCGCTGGTCGACACCGGCTCGCGCATGGACGAGGTGATCTTCGAGGAGTTCAAGGGCACCGGCAACATGGAGCTCAAGCTCGACCGGAAGCTCGCCGACAAGCGCATCTTCCCCGCGGTGGACGTCGACGCGTCGGGCACCCGCAAGGAGGAGATCCTGCTCAACAGCGAGGAGCTCTCCATCACCTGGAAGCTGCGCCGGGTGCTGCACGCGCTCGACTCGCAGCAGGCGATCGAGCTGCTGCTCGACAAGATGAAGCAGACGAAGTCGAACGCCGAGTTCCTGATGCAGATCGCCAAGACCACTCCGGGCGGCAAGAACGACGACTGACCGCCGCCGGTCAGGCACCGCGTCACCAGGACCGCCCCCACCGCATGCGCGGCGGGGGCGGTTCCGCGTTTTCCCCGCGCGACCTTCGCCACATCGCCGCCGTCGGAGAGCGGCCCGCACCACGGGTCGTGGAACCCTGGAGGGCGCTCGTCCGTCTGAGTGAGTGTGGGGGCCAGCGGGGACAGCGGGGGGCCGGCCGGACCGGCCGCGCACCGGACGCAGGACTGAGGAGAGCATGAGCGAGGACAGCAAGGGCCGCGGCCGTCGTGCCGCAAGCCGGCGCCGACGGAAACCGCCGCAGCGCCGCAAGGCCTTCACCGTGGCCGCGTGGACCGCCGCCGGGGTGGTCCTGGTGGGCGGCGCGGGCCTCGGCTACTTCTACTTCAAGCTCAACGGGAACCTGAAGTCCGTCGACATCGACCAGGCCCTCGGCAAGGACCGCCCGCCCAATGTCGACAACGGCTCGATGGACATCCTCGTCCTCGGCTCCGACTCCCGCGACGGCGCGAACAGCACCTACGGCTCGGACGGCGGCGGCGGCTCCGCCCGCTCCGACACGGCGATGATCATCCACCTGTACGAGGGCCACCAGAAGGCCAGCGTCATATCGATCCCGCGCGACACGATGGCCCCCCGGCCCGCCTGCACCACCCCCGGCGGCAAGACGGACCCCGGAGGCCAGCGCAGGCAGTTCAACGAGTCGTTCACCGTCGGCGGGGCCGCCTGCGCGGTCAAGACCGTCGAGAAGCTGTCGGGGATCCGCATGGATCACTACATCGAGGTCGACTTCACCGGCTTCAAGAACATCATCGACAAGCTGGGCGGCGTCCAGGTGACGACGACGAAGCCGATCAAGGACGAAGGCAGCCACCTCGACCTCCCGCCCGGCCCCCACAAGCTGAACGGCGAGCAGTCCCTCGGCCTCGTCCGTACCCGCAAGAGCGTCGGCGACGGCGGCGACCTGGGCCGAATACAGCTCCAGCAGGCCTTCATCAAGGCGCTGATCAAGGAGGTCAAGGGCGTCGGGGTGTTCGACAACCCCAAGAAGCTGCTCGACCTCGCCGACACCGCCACCAAGACCATCACCACGGACAGGGCACTCGGCGACGTGAAGTCCCTCATGGGCTTCGCCCAGGGACTGCAGGGCATCGACTCCCAGGACATGCACATGATCACCCTGCCGGTGGGCCCCGATCCCCTGGACAAGGACCGCGTCGTCCCGCTGGCCAAGGAGTCCAAGCTGGTCTGGGACGCCCTGCTCGCGGACCAGCCGGTCCCGGCCGAGGCCACCGCGAAGTCGATGGGCGACAAGAGCACCGCCGGCGGGATCGTCCAGTAGCCGCCCGGCAGGAATACACGCAGGCCGCTCCCCGTTGAGGAGGGCGTCATCAGAATTTTGACAGGCGGCCCGGTCCTGGCAGACTGGTCTGTCGGCCCCGGTTCACGCAGTGCGCAATTCGGCTCCTGCGACCCGGCGCCCTCCCGATCTAGGAGACACCTTGAAGACCGAGATCCACCCCCAGTACGTCGAGACCCAGGTCAGCTGCACCTGTGGCGCCGAGTTCACCACCCGTAGCACCCTGACCGAAGGCCGTATCCGTGCCGAGGTCTGCTCCGAGTGCCACCCGTTCTACACCGGCAAGCAGAAGATCCTCGACACCGGTGGCCGCGTGGCCCGCTTCGAGGCCCGCTTCGGCAAGGGTGCGGCCAAGAAGTAGCGCGACCCAGGCGCCGGTCACCGGCCGCCCCCTGACCACGCGGGGGCGGCCGGACCGGCGCCTTTGTCGTCGCCCAGCCACCCAGCCTTTTTTTGACTTTCACCACAGGAGCATCCGATGTTCGAGGCGGTCGAGGAACTGGTCGGCGAGCACGCCGATCTTGAGAAGAAGCTCGCCGACCCGTCGGTCCACTCCGATCAGGCCAACGCGCGCAAGCTGAACAAGCGCTACGCGGAGCTGACCCCGATCGTGGCGACCTTCCGCGCCTGGAAGCAGGCGGCCGAGGACATCGAGACGGCCAAGGAGTACGCGGCCGTCGACCCCGACTTCGCCGCCGAGGTCAAAGAGCTGAGCGCGCAGCGCGAAGAGCTCACCGAGAAGCTCCGCCTGCTGCTCGTCCCCCGGGACCCCAGCGACGACAAGGACGTGCTCCTCGAGGTCAAGGCCGGCGCCGGCGGCGACGAGTCCGCCCTCTTCGCGGGCGACCTGCTGCGCATGTACCTGCGCTACGCCGAGCGCGTGGGCTGGAAGACAGAGATCATCGACGCCACCGAGTCCGAGCTCGGCGGCTACAAGGACGTCCAGGTCTCCGTCCGGACCAAGGGCGGCAACGGCGCGACCGAGCCCGGCCAGGGCGTGTGGGCCCGCCTGAAGTACGAGGGCGGCGTGCACCGCGTCCAGCGCGTTCCGGCCACCGAGTCCCAGGGCCGCATCCACACCTCCGCCGCCGGCGTGCTTGTCACCCCGGAAGCCGAGGAGGTCGAGGTCGAGGTCAACATGAACGACCTCCGCATCGACGTGTACCGCTCCTCGGGCCCCGGCGGCCAGTCCGTCAACACCACCGACTCGGCCGTGCGCATCACGCACCTGCCGACCGGTGTGGTCGCCTCCTGCCAGAACGAGAAGAGCCAGCTCCAGAACAAGGAGCAGGCGATGCGCATCCTGCGCTCGCGTCTGCTGGCCGCCGCCCAGGAAGCCGCCGAGCAGGAGGCCTCCGACGTGCGCCGCAGCCAGGTGCGCAGCGTGGACCGCTCCGAGAAGATCCGTACGTACAACTACCCGGAAAACCGGATCTCGGACCACCGGACCGGTTTCAAGGCGTACAACTTGGACCAGGTGCTCGACGGCGACCTCGACGCGGTCATCCAGGCCTGCGTCGACACGGACTCCGCGGCCAAGCTCGCCGCCGCGCACTGACCCCGCATTCCCCCCGTACGACAGCAGCCCGGAGGACCAGCGTGAACTTGCTGCTTGCCGAGGTGGCCCAGGCCACCCAGCGGCTGGCCGCCGCCGGCGTGCCCTCACCGCGCTTCGACGCGGAGGAGCTCGCGGCCTTCGTGCACGGCGTCAAGCGGGGGGAACTGCACCACGTCAAGGACGCGGACTTCGACGCCCGCTACTGGGAGGCCGTCGCCCGCCGCGAGGCGCGCGAGCCGCTCCAGCACATCACCGGCCGCGCCTTCTTCCGCTACCTGGAGCTCCAGGTCGGCCCCGGGGTGTTCGTGCCCCGGCCCGAGACCGAGTCGGTCGTGGACTGGGCCATACACGCGGTCCGGGCGATGGACGTCGTGGAGCCGCTGATCGTGGACCTGTGCACCGGCTCCGGCGCCATCGCGCTGGCCATGGCCCAGGAGGTGCCGCGCTCGCGCGTGCACGCGGTGGAGCTGTCCGAGGACGCGCTGCGGTGGACCCGTAAGAACGCCGAGGGCTCCCGGGTCACCGTCCACCAGGGCGACGCGCTCAGCGCGCTGCCCGAGCTGGACGGACAGGTCGACCTGGTCATCTCCAACCCGCCGTACATCCCGCTCACCGAGTGGGAGTACGTCGCCCCCGAGGCCCGCGACCACGACCCCGAGATGGCCCTCTTCTCCGGGGAGGACGGCCTCGACACCATCCGCGGGATCGAGCGCACCGCCCACCGGCTGCTGCGGCCGGGCGGCATCGTCGTCATCGAGCACGCCGACACCCAGGGCGGCCAGGTGCCGTGGATCTTCGGCGACGAACGCGGCTGGGCCGACGCGGCCGACCACCCCGACCTCAACAAGCGCCCGCGCTTCGCGACCGCACGCAAGGCCATGCCGTGATCCGCGCGACGTCACCCCTTGCCACTGTCACCACCCCGCTGCACGAGGAGGCCCGCTGATGGCCCGGCGATACGACTGCAACGACGCGACGGACCGCAAGACGGGCCTGCGCGAAGCCGCATCCGCCGTGCGCCGCGGCGAACTCGTCGTGCTGCCCACCGACACCCTCTACGGGATCGGCGCGGACGCCTTCAGCAAGGAAGCCGTCAGTGACCTGCTCGCCGCCAAGGGCCGCGGCCGCAACATGCCCACGCCCGTGCTCATCGGCTCGCCGAACACGCTGCACGGCCTGGTCACGGACTTCTCCGAGCAGGCGTGGGAACTGGTCGACGCCTTCTGGCCGGGCGCGCTGACACTCGTCGCCCGCCACCAGCCGTCACTGGCGTGGGACCTGGGGGAGACCGGCGGGACCGTCGCCGTACGCATGCCCCTGCACCCCGTCGCGATCGAGCTGCTGACCGAGGTCGGCCCGATGGCGGTGTCCTCGGCGAACCTGACCGGGCACCCGGCGCCCGAGGACTGCGACGCGGCGCGCGCGATGCTGGGCGACTCCGTGTCCGTGTACCTGGACGGCGGGCCGACGCCCGGCATGCAGCCGTCGTCGATCGTCGACGTCACCGGGAAGGTTCCCGTCCTGCTGCGCGAGGGCGCGTTGACCGCCGAGCAGCTGCGGGAGGTCGTACCCGATCTCGAGGTGGCCCCGTGAGCCCTGAGGGGCGTGGCATAGCCAGGGGGAACCACCCAGCGGTAGCTGGGGGAGGCTCCTTCCGCATACTCCACGTCAGCACCGGCAACGTGTGCCGCTCACCCATCACCGAGCGGCTGACGCGCCACGCCCTGTCGCACCGCCTGGGCGGCCTCGTGACGGGCGACCTCATCGTGGAGAGCGCCGGCACGTGGGGCCACGAGGGGGCGCCGATGGAGGCCAACGCCGCCGCCGTCCTCGCCGACTTCGGGGCCGACGCGACCGGTTTCACCGGGCGGGAACTGCTGGACGAGCACGTCATACGTGCCGACCTCGTGCTCACCGCCACGCGGGACCACCGGGCTCAGGTCATCTCGATGGGCCACTCGGCCGGACTGCGGACCTTCACGCTGAAGGAGTTCACCCGGCTGGTACGGGCCATAGACCCCGCCACGCTGCCGCCGCTGGACGACGGGATGGCGGAGCGGGCGCGGGCGCTGGTGCGGGCCGCCGCGGCGTTGCGGGGGTGGCTGCTGGCCCCTTCGCCGGACGCGGACGAGGTGTACGACCCGTACGGGGCGCCGATCACCTTCTTCCGGTCGATCGGCGACGAGATCAACCAGGCGCTGGACCCCGTGGTCACGGCCCTGACGGGCGTCACCGCCCCCCACTGACCCGCCGCTGCCGCTTGCCAGGTGTGCCGCTGCGCGGAGTTTTTCCCCGCCCCGCCCTTCCCCCATCCCCCAGACTCCGTCCGGGGGGACCCCAGCCGGGGCTCCGCCCCGAACCCCGCGCCTCAAGCCCCCCCCAGACTCCGTCCGGGGATACCCCCTGGCGGGCCTGGGTGGTCGTCGGACGGAGTCCGGCGCAGCGCGCCGAAGCCCGTGAGGCGCCCCGGCGCCGAGCGGTGCGAGGGGGGCGTCGGGGATATGGTGGCTGGTACCCGGTACCCCCTGGAGTCGCGCCATGAGCGTCATCACCCAGCCCACGGACCTGCTCCGTCAGCAGGATCCCCAGATGGCGGACGTGCTCGCCGGGGAGGCGCGGCGGCAGGGCGTCACGTTGCAGCTGAGCGCCGCCGAGAACTTCACCTCGCCCGCCGTGCTGGCCGCCCTCGGCTCCGCGCTCGCCAACAAGTACGCCGAGGGGTACCCCGGCGCCCGCCACCACGGCGGCTGCGAGTACGCCGACCTCGCCGAGCGGATCGCCGTGGAGCGGGCCAGAGCACTGTTCGGGGTCGAGCACGCCAACGTGCAGCCGCATTCCGGTTCCTCCGCCGTGCTCGCCGCGTACGCCGCGCTGCTGCGGCCGGGCGACACGGTCCTGGCCATGGGGCTGCCGTACGGCGGACATCTCACCCACGGCTCGCCCGCCAACTTCTCCGGCCGCTGGTTCCACTTCGTCGGCTACGGGGTCGACGCCGAGACCGGGCTCATCGACTACGAGCAGGTGCAGGAGCTCGCCCGGACGCACCGGCCGAAGGCCATCGTGTGCGGGTCGATCTGCTACCCCCGCCATCCCGAGTACTCGGCGTTCCGCGAGATCGCCGACGAGGTGGGGGCGTACCTGATCGCCGACGCCGCCCATCCCATCGGGCTGGTCGCCGGCGGGGCCGCGCCGAGTCCCGTCCCGTACGCCGACCTCGTCTGCGCGACCACGCACAAGGTGCTGCGCGGCCCGCGCGGCGGAATGATCCTGTGCGGCGCCGAGTTCGCCGAGCGCGTCGACCGGGCGGTGTTCCCCTTCACCCAGGGCGGTGCCCAGATGCACACCATCGCCGCGAAGGCCGTGGCCTTCGGGGAGGCGGCGGCGCCGGCCTTCACCACGTACGCCCACCGGGTCGTCGGCAATGCCCGGGTGCTGGCCGAGGCTCTGGAGGAACGGGGCTTCTCCGTGACGACCGGAGGCACCGACACCCACCTGATCAGCGCCGACCCGGCACCGCTGGGCATCGACGGGCCGGCCGCGCGCGGGCTCCTCGCCGCCGCAGGCGTCGTGCTCGACACCTGCGCCCTGCCGTACGGGGACCAGCGCGGGATCCGCCTCGGCACCGCGGCCGTGACCACCCAGGGCATGGGCGGGCCGGAGATGATCCGGATCGCCGACGTGTTCACCGCCGCGCTGCGCGGGGAAGCCGTGCGTATGCGTACGGAGGTCGTCGAACTGACCCGTGGATTTCCCCCGTACGGGGCGTAACCAGGGCAGAGTGGGCGTACGGCAACCGGAGCGGGGCCTTCGAGCGTCCTCGTCACCGGAGACATCGCGGCTAATGTGTGGGGCTGAGATGGCCGGCGATACATCTGGGGCAGCCCGTGCGTGAATATCTGCTGACGCTTTGCGTCACGGTCGCGGTGACCTACCTGCTCACCGGGCCCGTGCGGAAGTTCGCGATCGCGGCCGGTGCGATGCCGGAGATCCGTGCCCGGGACGTGCACCGCGAGCCCACGCCACGGCTCGGCGGCATCGCCATGTTCGGCGGACTGTGCGCGGGTCTGCTGGTCGCCGACCACCTGCAGAACCTCAACTTCGTCTTCGAGCGGTCGAACGAACCGCGGGCGCTGCTCTCCGGCGCGGCCCTGATCTGGCTGGTCGGCGTACTGGACGACAAGTTCGAGCTCGACGCCCTCATCAAGCTCGGCGCGCAGATGATCGCCGCCGGCGTGATGGTCATGCAGGGCCTGACCATCCTGTTCATCCCGGTCCCGGGCATCGGCACGGTCGCGCTCACCCAGTGGCAGGGCACCCTGCTCACCGTCGCCCTCGTCGTGATCACCATCAACGCGGTGAACTTCGTGGACGGCCTGGACGGCCTCGCCGCCGGCATGGTCTGCATCGCCGCCGCCGCGTTCTTCCTCTACGCCTACCGTCTCTGGTTCGGCTACGGCATCGAGCAGGCCGCTCCCGCGACGCTCTTCGCCGCGATCCTGATGGGCATGTGCCTGGGCTTCCTGCCGCACAACATGCATCCGGCGCGCATCTTCATGGGCGACTCCGGCTCCATGCTGATCGGCCTGGTGCTCGCCGCCTCCGCCGTCTCCATCACCGGACAGGTCGACCCGGACGCGATGGCCCTTTTCGTGGGCGGTGAGCGCAATGCCACCTATGCGATGCTGCCGGTCTTCATCCCGCTGCTGCTGCCCCTGACCATCATCGCGATTCCGATCGCCGACCTGGTGCTGGCCATCGTGCGGCGCACCTGGAACGGGCAGTCCCCCTTCGCCGCCGACCGAGGCCACCTGCACCACCGGCTGCTGGAGCTCGGGCACTCCCACAGCCGCGCCGTGCTCATCATGTACTTCTGGTCGGGGCTGATCGCCTTCGGAGCGGTGGCCTACTCGGTGAACTCCACGTCCATGTGGATCGTCCTCGCCCTGGCCGCGCTGAGCGCGCTGGGCCTCGTCCTGCTCCTCCTGCCGCGCTTCACCCCGCGGGCCCCCCGCTGGGCCGAGGGGCTCGTCCCGCCGCGCTACCGGCACGCGGAGCGGGCCGCCGAGGCGGCGGTACGGGAGGCCCCGGGCACGGAGCCGCAGGCCCCGCGTCCGACCATGGTCGGGGTCTCGGGCGTCAACGGGGCGACCGCGGTCGGCGCTCGTTCGCGCCTCCCCGACCGACGCAAGGCGGGATCGGCCCGCTGACCTGCCGCGCGCATGTCCGACATGGATGCGCTTTAGCACACAAGACGGCTGTTCGCCCTGCACACACGGGCGCGTTAGCTCTCATGTGTGACAGTCAGCACACCGGGCAGGTAAAGCTCTCATCAAATAGTTTGTGATACCGTTCACTAAACCCGGCGACAGAGCCGAAGGACCGTAGTGCGACGGTCCCTTGGCCCCGAGGCACTCACTCGGACCGGGCTTACGCTCGTCCTGTACGAGTCCCGTGCCCCCACCACCACGCGGAGCAAACCGCCATGCGGTCAGATGACGTCCGACTCCTCCTGCAAGCCGCCGTACCCACCGCTGCCGCCGGCGTTCTCGCTGCCGCGATCAGTGCGTTGGTCGTCGGCGGCAAGGGCGCGGTCGGAGCCGTCGTCGCGACGCTGTTGGTGATTCTTTTCATGGGCATCGGATTCGTCGTTCTGCAGCGCACGGCGAAATCACTTCCGCATCTCTTCCAGGCCATGGGGCTCATGCTCTACGCGGCCCAGATCCTGCTGCTCTTCGTCTTCCTCGCCGCGTTCAAGAACACCACCCTGTTCCATCCCAAGGCCTTCGCGATCACGCTGGTCGCCACCACTCTCGTGTGGATCGGCGGACAGACGCGTGCTCATATGAAGGCCAAGATCCTTTACGTCGAACCGGACTCGATGAAGGGCGAAAAGCCCGACAATTCGGGGCCGAAGTCGTGAAGGGTAGGGCCGGGATAAGTGGGCGTTCGAGATCCTGCTATCGTCCGGTGCCAACTGCGGCACTGCGGGCGCGGGCATCTGAAGCTGACGCCTGTCCCATCGCGAGGCTCGATGCCTGACTGTCGCCCCACCATCCGTAATACCTGTCCAGTGCCGAACCGCGGCTGCGTGCCGCGCCGACACAACGAGGTTGCCGTACCTATGCGCCACGCTGAAGGAGCCTGCGGTGAGTGCTGCTGACATGACGCTCGCCTTCGAAATCAACTGTCATTTCGAAGACGGCACTGGCTGCGGCTTCCCGGGCCCGACCCTGTACTCGTTCCTGTTCGAGCCGATCTTCGGTGACGCGGACAGCAACCTGTACTTCAACAAGACGATGCTGCTGGCCCTCCTGGGCTCGATCGTCATCGTCGGCTTCTTCTGGGCCGCGTTCCGGAAGCCGAAGGTCGTCCCGGGCAAGCTGCAGATGGTCGCCGAGGCGGGCTACGACTTCGTGCGCCGCGGCATCGTCTACGAGACGCTGGGCAAGAAGGAGGGCGAGAAGTACGTCCCCTTCATGGTCTCGCTGTTCTTCTTCGTCTGGATCATGAACCTCTGGTCGATCGTGCCGCTCGCCCAGTTCCCGGTGACCGCGATCATCGCGTATCCGGCGGGCCTCGCCCTGATCGTCTACGTGATGTGGATGTCGGTGACGTTCAAGCGCCACGGCTTCGTCGGCGGCTTCAAGAACATCACGGGCTACGACAAGTCGCTCGGCCCGGTTCTCCCGATGGTCATGGCCATCGAGTTCTTCTCGAACGTCCTGGTCCGCCCCTTCACCCACGCGGTCCGACTGTTCGCGAACATGTTCGCCGGTCACACCCTGCTGCTGCTGTTCACCATCGCCAGCTGGTACCTGCTGAACGGGATCGGCATTGCCTACGCCGGTGTCTCGTTCGTCATGGTCATCGTGATGACCGCATTCGAGCTCTTCATCCAGGCTGTCCAGGCTTACGTCTTCGTGCTCCTGGCTTGCAGCTTCCTGCAGGGCGCGCTCGCCGAGCACCACTGAGCACGACCCCGCTCCAGCAATCCCCCCAGTCGTCCGGTGGCCAACCCCCACCGGTCCGTGAAAGAGAAGGAAGAACTGGCATGTCCCAGACCCTTGCTGCCGTCACCGGTTCCCTCAGCTCCGTTGGCTACGGCCTCGCGGCGATCGGCCCCGGCGTCGGCGTCGGCATCATCTTCGGTAACGGCACCCAGGCGCTCGCCCGTCAGCCCGAAGCTGCCGGTCTGATCCGCGCCAACCAGATCCTCGGCTTCGCCTTCTGTGAGGCCCTCGCCCTCATCGGTCTGGTCATGCCGTTCGTCTACGCCTGACGAACATCACGACTAGTCCGAATCGACGAAAGGCACTGATGTGAACCTCCTGGTTCTCGCGGCCGAGGAGCCTCAGAATCCCCTCGTTCCGCCGATCCCCGAGCTTGTCATCGGTCTGATCGCCTTCGTCATCGTCTTCGGCTTCCTCGCGAAGAAGCTCCTCCCGAACATCAACAAGGTTCTGGACGAGCGTCGCGAGTCGATCGAGGGCGGTATCGAGAAGGCTGAGGCCGCTCAGACCGAGGCTCAGAGCGTGCTGGAGCAGTACAAGGCCCAGCTCGCCGAAGCCCGGCACGAGGCCGCGCGCCTGCGCCAGGAAGCGCTGGAGCAGGGCACTGCGCTCAAGGAAGAACTGCGCGCAGAGGGCCAGCGGCAGCGTGAGGAGATCATCGCTGCCGGCCACACCCAGATCGCGGCAGACCGCAAGGCCGCCTCTCAGGCGCTGCGTCAGGACGTGGGCAAGCTCGCCACCGACCTGGCCGGAAAGCTCGTCGGCGAGTCCCTCGAGGACCACGCTCGGCAGAGCCGCACGATCGACCGTTTCCTCAGCGAGCTCGAGGAGAAGGCCGAGGCCGCCCGATGAACGGAGCGAGCCGCGAGGCGCTGGCCTCCGCGCGTGAGCGTCTCGACGCGCTGACGGACAACACGTCCGTCGACGCGGCGAAGCTCGCCGGTGAGCTGGCTGCCGTCACCGCGCTGCTCGACCGTGAGGTCTCGCTGCGTCGGGTCATCACGGACCCGGCGCAGCCCGGCGAGGCCAGGGCCGAGCTGGTCGGCCGGCTGCTGTCCGGCCAGGTGGGCGGGGAGACCCTCGACCTGGTGTCCGGCATGGCGCGGTCGCGCTGGTCGCAGTCCCGCGACCTGGTGGACTCGCTGGAGGAGCTGGCGGCCACCGCCGACCTCACGGCGGCCCAGCAGGTCGGCGCGCTCGACAACGTGGAGGACGAGGTGTTCCGGTTCGGCCGGATCGTCTCCTCCAGCACGGAGCTGCGTGCCGCGCTGACCGACCGGGCGGCCACCGTCTCCGCCAAGAGCGAGCTGCTGCGCAGCCTGCTCGGCGGCAAGGCGAACGCCGTCACCGAGCGCCTGGTCACGCGTCTTGTCGCACACCCGCGTGGACGTAGCCTGGAAGCGGGACTCGAATCCCTTTCCACGCTCGCCGCCGAGCGCCGCAACCGGATGGTCGCCACCGTGACCACCGCGGTACCGCTCAGCGACGTGCAGAAGCAGCGTCTCGGCGCGGTGCTGGCCAAGCTTTACGGCCGCCAGATGCACCTGAACCTCGACGTGGACCCCACGGTCCTCGGCGGGATCGTGGTGCGGGTCGGCGACGAGGTCATCGACGGCACCATCGCGGACCGCCTCTCCGAGGCGTCCCGCCGTATGGCCGGCTGACCCCAGCCACCAAAAGAACAACGCATTCCTAGCGGCCCGGTTGGGCCGTGCAGAACTTGCAGAAGATTCCTGGGGGTCGCCCCCAGACCCCTAAGAAGCTTCAGGCCCAACAAGGAGAGCAGGGAACCCAGATGGCGGAGCTCACGATCCGGCCGGAGGAGATCCGGGACGCACTGGAGAACTTTGTCCAGTCGTACCAGCCGGACGCGGCCTCGCGCGAGGAGGTCGGAACGGTCAGCGTTGCCGGCGACGGCATCGCGAAGGTGGAGGGCCTGCCCTCCGCCATGGCAAACGAACTGCTGAAGTTCGAGGACGGGACCCTTGGTCTCGCCCTCAACCTCGACGAGCGCGAGATCGGTGCGGTCGTCCTCGGCGAGTTCAGCGGAATCGAGGAGGGCCAGCCGGTGCGGCGCACCGGCGAGGTGCTCTCCGTAGGCGTCGGCGAGGGTTACCTCGGCCGCGTCGTCGACCCGCTCGGCAACCCGATCGACGGTCTCGGCGAGATCGCGACCGAAGGCCGTCGCGCCCTCGAGCTGCAGGCCCCGGGCGTCATGGTCCGCAAGTCGGTCCACGAGCCCATGCAGACCGGCTACAAGGCCATCGACGCGATGGTGCCGGTCGGCCGCGGCCAGCGTCAGCTGATCATCGGCGACCGTCAGACCGGCAAGACCGCTCTGGCCGTCGACACGATCATCAACCAGCGCGACAACTGGCGCTCCGGCGACGTGAACAAGCAGGTCCGCTGCATCTACGTCGCCATCGGCCAGAAGGGCTCGACCATCGCGTCCGTTCGCGGCGCCCTGGAAGACGCCGGTGCGCTCGAGTACACGACCATCGTCGCCGCCCCGGCGTCCGACCCGGCCGGCTTCAAGTACCTGGCGCCGTACACCGGTTCCGCCATCGGCCAGCACTGGATGTACGCCGGCAAGCACGTCCTGATCATCTTCGACGACCTGTCGAAGCAGGCCGACGCCTACCGCGCCGTGTCGCTGCTGCTGCGCCGCCCGCCGGGCCGTGAGGCCTACCCGGGCGACGTCTTCTACCTGCACTCCCGTCTGCTGGAGCGCTGCGCGAAGCTCTCCGACGACATGGGTGCCGGTTCGATGACCGGTCTGCCGATCGTCGAGACCAAGGCGAACGACGTGTCGGCGTTCATCCCGACCAACGTCATCTCCATCACCGACGGCCAGTGCTTCCTGGAGTCCGACCTGTTCAACGCGGGCCAGCGCCCGGCGCTGAACGTCGGTATCTCGGTCTCCCGCGTCGGTGGCTCCGCCCAGCACAAGGCCATGAAGCAGGTTTCCGGCCGTCTGCGCCTGGACCTCGCCCAGTACCGTGAGCTGGAGGCGTTCGCCGCCTTCGGTTCCGACCTGGACGCCGCGTCGAAGGCCTCGCTGGAGCGCGGCAAGCGTCTGGTCGAGCTGCTCAAGCAGGGCCAGTACCAGCCGATGCCCGTCGAGGAGCAGGTCGTCTCCGTCTGGGCCGGTACCACCGGCAAGATGGACGACGTCCCGGTCAACGACATCCGTCGCTTCGAGTCGGAGCTGCTGGAGCACCTGCGCCGCGAGCGCAAGGACCTCCTCACCTCCATCGCCGAGGGTGGCAAGATGTCGGACGACACCCTGACCTCGATCGCTGACGCCATCGCTGCCTTCAAGCAGCAGTTCGAGACCTCGGACGGCAAGCTCCTCGGCGAGGACGCGCCGGCCGTCAACGTCTCCAAGTGACGACGGAAGGGACCTGACTCATGGGAGCGCAGCTCCGGGTCTACAAGCGTCGCATCCGTGCCGTCACGGCGACCAAGAAGATCACCAAGGCGATGGAGATGATCGCCGCCTCGCGCATCGTCAAGGCGCAGCGCAAGGTGGCGGCATCGATGCCGTACGCGACCGAGCTCACCCGTGCGGTGACCGCGGTGGCGACCGGCTCGAACACCAAGCACGCCCTGACCACCGAGGTCGAGGCGCCGGTCCGTGCCGCGGTCCTGCTCATCACGAGCGACCGCGGTCTGGCCGGCGGCTACTCCTCCAACGCCATCAAGCAGGCGGAGCGGCTCAGCGAGCGGCTGCGCGCTGAGGGCAAGGAGGTCGACACGTACATCGTCGGCCGTAAGGGTCTGGCCTACTACGGCTTCCGCGAGCGCAAGGTCGCGGAGTCGTGGACCGGCTTCACCGACAGCCCGGCCTACGCCGACGCCAAGCGCGTCGCCGGGCCGCTGATCGAGGCCATCCAGACGGAGACGGCCGAGGGCGGCGTGGACGAGCTGCACATCGTCTACACGGAATTCGTGTCGATGATGACGCAGAACGCGGTGGACGGCCGGATGCTGCCGCTCAGCCTCGACCAGGCTGCGGAGGAGAGCGGTACGAAGGGCGAGATCCTTCCGCTGTTCGACTTCGAGCCGTCGGCGGAGGACGTCCTCGACGCCCTGCTGCCGCGCTACGTCGAGAGCCGCATCTACAACGCACTGCTGCAGTCGGCCGCTTCCGAGCACGCCGCCCGCCGCCGTGCGATGAAGTCGGCCACCGACAACGCCGGAGACCTCATCAAGAGCCTCTCCCGGCTTGCCAACGCGGCCCGCCAGGCCGAAATCACCCAGGAAATCAGCGAGATCGTCGGTGGCGCCAGCGCCATGGCAGACGCGACCGCGGGGAGTGACAAGTAATGACGACCACTGTTGAGACGGCCGCCGCCACGGGCCGCGTCGCCCGGGTCATCGGCCCGGTCGTCGACGTGGAGTTCCCCGTCGACGCCATGCCCGAGATCTACAACGCCCTCAAGGTCGAGGTCGCTGACCCGGCCGAGGACGGCAAGCTCAAGACCCTGACCCTCGAGGTCGCGCAGCACCTGGGTGACGGCATCGTCCGTACCATCTCGATGCAGCCGACCGACGGCCTGGTCCGCCGGGCCGTGGTGACCGACACGGGCGAGGGCATCACCGTCCCCGTCGGTGACTTCACCAAGGGCAAGGTCTTCAACACCCTGGGTGAGGTGCTCAACTACCCCGAGGCGAACGCCGAGGTCACCGAGCGCTGGCCCATCCACCGCAAGGCCCCTCGCTTCGACGAGCTCGAGTCGAAGACCGAGATGTTCGAGACCGGCGTCAAGGTCATCGACCTTCTCACCCCGTACGTCAAGGGTGGAAAGATCGGTCTGTTCGGTGGTGCCGGTGTCGGCAAGACCGTTCTGATCCAGGAAATGATCTACCGCGTCGCCAACAACCACGACGGTGTGTCGGTCTTCGCGGGTGTCGGTGAGCGTACTCGTGAGGGCAACGACCTCATCGAGGAAATGGCCGACTCGGGCGTCATCGACAAGACGGCGCTCGTCTTCGGCCAGATGGACGAGCCCCCGGGCACCCGTCTGCGCGTCGCCCTGGCCGGTCTGACCATGGCGGAGTACTTCCGCGATGTGCAGAAGCAGGACGTGCTGTTCTTCATCGACAACATCTTCCGGTACACCCAGGCGGGTTCCGAGGTGTCGACCCTGCTCGGCCGCATGCCCTCCGCGGTGGGTTACCAGCCGAACCTGGCCGACGAGATGGGTCTCCTCCAGGAGCGCATCACCTCGACCCGTGGTCACTCGATCACCTCGATGCAGGCGATCTACGTCCCCGCGGACGACCTGACCGACCCGGCGCCGGCGACCACCTTCGCCCACCTCGACGCGACGACGGTTCTCTCCCGTCCGATCTCCGAGAAGGGCATCTACCCGGCCGTGGACCCGCTGGACTCGACGTCCCGCATCCTCGACCCGCGGTACATCGCGGCGGACCACTACGCCACGGCGATGCGCGTCAAGGGGATCCTGCAGAAGTACAAGGACCTCCAGGACATCATCGCGATCCTCGGTATCGACGAGCTGGGCGAGGAGGACAAGCTCGTTGTCCACCGTGCCCGTCGCGTCGAGCGCTTCCTGTCGCAGAACACCCACGTGGCGAAGCAGTTCACCGGCGTGGACGGTTCGGACGTTCCGCTGGAGGAGTCGATCACCGCGTTCAACGCGATCTGCGACGGTGACTACGACCACTTCCCCGAGCAGGCGTTCTTCCTGTGCGGTGGCATCGAGGACCTGAAGGCCAACGCCAAGGAGCTGGGCGTCTCCTGATCCGGCGCGCTCCGCGAGGGGCGCATCCGGTTCGAAGGATTCTTCCCCGGCCAACGCTGGGAGGGACCCTCTGGAGAGGGGCGGGTATGTCCCGTCCCTCTCCACACGCCCATTAGAATTTGACCCAACACCCGGCTGACCCGCCGGGTGGTGACCCGAGGAGCCACCTTGGCTGCTGAGCTGCACGTCGAGCTGGTCGCGGCGGACCGCAATGTCTGGTCCGGCGAGGCCACCCTTGTTGTCGCCCGCACCACGTCCGGCGACATCGGCGTCATGCCCGGTCACCAGCCGCTTCTCGGTGTGCTGGAATCGGGCCCGGTGACCATCCGCACCAGCGGGGGCGACACTGTCGTCGCCGCGGTGCACGGCGGATTCATCTCGTTCGCGGACAACAAGCTGTCCTTGCTGGCCGAGATCGCCGAGCTCGCGGACGAGATTGACGTCCAGCGGGCGGAGCGGGCACTGGAGCGCGCGAAGACGGAGGCCGACCGGGCCGCCGAGCTTCGCGCCGATGTCCGGCTGCGCGCGGTGACGACGGGGCGCTGAGCCCCCGTACCAAACGAGTGTGAAACCTCAGCCGCGGTCCGGTCTGGAATTTTCCAGACCGGGTCGCGGCTGAGGCGATGCAGGTCAGTTTTTCCTGTGCGGTATTTCGATGAGCGAGGAGGTCGGTGAAGATGCTCCTCGCTCTGCTTGTGAGCGGCCTGGTCGTAGCCCTGGTGGTGATCGGACTCTTTGTCTTCGGACTGCGCCGCAGACTCATCCAGCGGTCCGGCGGTACCTTCGACTGCAGCGTGCGCTGGGACATCTCGCAGGAGCCGGACATCTCCGGCAAGGGCTGGGTGTACGGGGTCGCCCGCTACGGCGGTGACCGGATCGAGTGGTTCCGGGTGTTCTCCTACTCCCCGCGGCCGCGCCGGCTGCTGGAGCGGTCCTCCATCGAGGTGCTCGCCCGCCGTGCCCCCGAGGGCGAGGAGGAGCTGGCCCTGCTCTCCGACGCCATCGTGCTCGGCTGTTCCCACCGGGGGACCCGCCTGGAGCTCGCGATGAGCGAGGACGCGCTGACCGGCTTCCTGGCGTGGCTGGAGGCGGCGCCGCCCGGCCAGAGGGTGAACGTGGCGTGAGCGACGCCGCCTGAAGATCGCGGACGTGAAGAAGCCGGGGAGACGGGGGCGGACCCGTCTCCCCGGCTTCGGTCTTGGCTACCGCAGGCCGGTGTGGATCGCGTTCGCGAGCTCACCGTTCGTGGTGTCGCCGCTGAACTCCCAGAAGAAGGCGCCCTTGAGGCCCTGCTGCTTGGCCCAGGTCATCTTCCCGGCGATCGTGGCGGGGGTGTCGTAGCTCCACCAGTTCGTGCCGCACTTGGCGTAGGCCGTGCCGGCGATCGTGCCGGTGGCCGGGCAGCTCGCCTTGAGCACCTTGTAGTCCTCGATGCCCTGCTCGTACGTGCCCTGCGCGGGGCCGGTGGCCGTGCCGCCCGGGGCGTCCTGGGTGACTCCGGTCCAGCCGCGGCCGTAGAAGCCGATGCCCAGGTTGAGCTTGGAGCCGGGGATGCCCTTGCCCTTGAGCTTGGTGATGGCGGCCTCGGAGTTGAAGCCGTCCTGGGGGATGCCCGCGTAGGCGGTGAGCGGGGAGTGCGGGGCGGTCGGGCCCTTGGCCGCCCAGGCGCCGAAGAAGTCGTACGTCATGACGTTGTAGAAGTCGGTGTACGGGGCGGCGCCCGCGTAGTCGGCCACGTCCAGCTTGCCGCCGTTGGAGCCGTCGGCGGAGATGGCGGCGGTGACCAGGTTGCCCGTACCGAACTTGGCGCGCATGGCCTGCATCATGTTCTTGAAGGACGCCGCGCCGCTGGTGTCGCAGGACAGACCGCAGGCGTTCGGGTACTCCCAGTCGAGGTCGATGCCGTCGAAGACGTCGGCCCAGCGCGGGTCCTCGACCAGGTCGTAGCAGGACTGCGCGAAGGCGGCCGGGTTCGAGACGGCCTGGCCGAAGCCGCCGGACCAGGTCCAGCCGCCGAAGGACCACAGCACCTTGATGTTCGGGTACTGCTTCTTCAGCTTGCGCAGTTGGTTGAAGTTGCCGCGCAGGGGCTGGTCCCAGGTGTCGGCGACGCCGTCGACGCTCTGGTCGGCGGTGTACGCCTTGTCGTAGTCGGCGTAGGAGTCACCGATGGTGCACTTGCCGCCCTGGACGTTGCCGAAGGCGTAGTTGATGTGGGTGATCTTGGCGGCCGAGCCGGAGGTGGTCAGGTTCTTCACGTGGTAGTTGCGTCCGTAGACGCCCCAGTTGGTGAAGTAGCCGAGCTTGACCGGACCGCCGGCGGGCGGGGGCTCGGTGGTGCCGCCCGGGGTGGTCACCGAGAGGGTGCCGGAGGAGGGGCCGGTCTGGTCGGCCGTGTCGCGGGCGGTGACGGTGTAGCCGTACGTCGTGCCCTTGGTCAGGCCTGTGTCCGCGTGGGTGGTGCCGGTGACCGTGGCGATCTTCGTGCCGTTGCGGTGGACGTCGTAGTTCTTGACGCCCTTGTCGTCGGTGGCGGCCGCCCAGGAGAGGGTCAGGCCGGTCTCGGTGACGTTGGTGGCGGTGGGGGAGCCGGGGGCCGAGGGCGGGTTGTCGCCGGGCTGGGTGGAGCCGTCGCAGGAGGCACCGTTGACCTTGCAGCCGCTGGGGGCGCCGGAGCCGGACCCGTTGAAGCCGAAGCTGATGCTCGCGCCGGGGGAGAGGGTGCCGTTCCAGCCGACGTTCTTGGCCGTCCAGCGGGTGCCCGAGCTGGTGACGGTGGCGTCCCAGGCCGAGGTGACCTGGGTGCCGGCCGGGTAGTCCCACTCCACGGTCCAGCTGCTGAGGGTGGTCGTGCCGGTGTTCTTGACCGTCCACTTGCCCTCGAAGCCGGAGCCCCAGTCGGACACCTTGGTGTACGTCGCGGTCGCCGAGGCGGCGGCCTGCGCGGGCCCGGCCAGGGCGACGAGGCCGGCGACGGGCAGGGCGAGGGCGGCCACCGTGGCGGCCAGCCTTCTGAACAGACGTGTGCGTCGGCGTGGGGGTGCTGTGCTCAAGGGTCTTCCTCCGTAGGTCCGTGGCAGTCGCGGGGCCGACTGCTACATGGGGGTGGGACCTGCGCCGCCCGTGAGCCCGCTTGTCATGGCACGCTCACCACAGTGTTGCCGTGAGATTAGAAAGGTCTGGACCAACCGTCAAGAGGTCCAGACCTCCTCTCCAGTGCCCGTCTAGATCCCCAACTCCTGTGCCAACACCGCCGCTTGGACCCGGCTGCGCAGCTCCAGCTTCCCCAGCAGCCTGCTGACGTGCGTCTTCACCGTCGCCTCCGCCATCCCCAGCCGTACGGCGATCTCGGCGTTCGACAAGCCCTCGCCCAGCGCCCCCAACACCTCCCGCTCGCGCCGCGTCAGCGACTCCACCGCCGCGGCGGTCTCCGGGCGCACGGCGGTCCGTACCACGCGGGGAGCCGCGAACTCGGCGATCAGGCGGCGGGTCACCGCCGGCGCGATCAGACCCTCGCCGCGCGCGACCGTACGCACCGCCCCGATGAGCTCCGCCGCATCCGCGTCCTTCAGCAGGAAGCCGGCGGCCCCCGCCCGCAGCGCCCCGAAGACGTACTCGTCGAGATCGAAGGTGGTCAGGACCAGGACGTCGGCCAGCCCCTCCCCGACCACCTGGCGGGTGGCCGAAACCCCGTCCAGCCGCGGCATCTGCACGTCCATGAGCACCAGATCCGGCCGCAGCTCGCGGGCCAGGCGCACCGCCTCCTCCCCGTCGGCCGCCTCGCCCACCACCTCCACGTCTCCCGCGCTGCGCAGGATCAGCACCAGCCCGGCCCGTACGGCGCTCTGGTCCTCGGCCACCACCACGCGAATCGTCATGCGCTCACCGCCCCCTCTTCGGCGGGCAGGGTCGCCCGCACCTGCCAGACCGCGCCGACGCGGCCCGCCGTGAACCGCCCGCCGAGCAGCTCCGCGCGCTCGCGCATCCCGATCAGCCCCGCCCCGGAGCCCGGCGCGCGCGGGCCCCGCCGGTCCCCGTACGGGGAGTCCACCGCCACGGTCAGCAGCCCGTCCGCCCGGTCCACGCGGACCGAGACCGTGCCGGGGGCGGCGTGCTTGAGGGCGTTGGTCAGCGACTCCTGGAGGATCCGGTACGCCGCGAGCTCCACCGGGGCCGGCACCGGTTCCCCGGGCGGCCGGCCGTCGTGCAGTACGAAGTCCAGCCCGCTGGAGGAGCCGTTGGTACGGGCCTGGTCGAGCAGCGTGTCGACGGCGTCCAGCGAGGGCACGGCCACCGCCTCCTGCCCGGCCCCGGCGTCGCGCAGCAGTCCGATCAGCCGGCGCATTTCGGCCAGGCCCTGGACGCTGTTCTCGCGGATCACCCCGAGCGCGTCGCGGCTGGTTCCGGCCGTGTCGATGGAGAGCGCGGCGGTGGAGTGGATGGCGATGGCCGACAGGTGGTTGGCCACCATGTCGTGCAGCTCGCGGGCCATGCGGGCGCGCTCGGCGATGACCGCCTGGCTGCGGTCCATCTCGGCCAGCAGCGCCGTCTGCTCGGCGCGCAGCCGGGCCGCCTCGGCGGCCTCGCGGTGATTGCGCAGCGTGGCGCCGGTCAGGGCCGGGCCGAAGGAGACGATGCCGGTGATCACGCCGATCAGCAGGGCCTGGGGGGTGCGCAGCCAGGCCACCGAGGCGATGGTGACGGCCACGGTGATCAGGCCGGTGGTGACCGGGAGCCGCCGGGCCATGGCGGGTTTGCCGTAGACGACGGCCGCGTACATCAGGTCGGTGAAGATCAGGACGGTGGCGATGTTGCCCACCGTGAACTGGTCGGCGATCAGGCCGGCGGTGCCGACACCCAGGGTCACGTTCGGTGCGCAGCGGCGCAGCAGCTCCATCGCGCCGAGGACCACGAGGGGGACCAGTGCCGCCCAGTCGGGGAAGAAGTTCCGGTGTTCGGTGCTGTGGACCCCGAGCGACCACAGCGCCAGGCCCGCGAGGACGCTGACCACGGCGAGCAGGACGTCGTCGCGGTGGGGGCGCAGGCTCTTCTTGGTCACGGATCCATCCAACACGGTGGGACGGCCGCGGGCCTCGGCAGCGGGACGGAGCGACGACTACATCGAAGGATGCAGCGGCCTTTCGTCATCGCAGACGACGAACCGGGCCGGACCGGGCGGCAAGCTGAAGACAGCCCGAACCACCGAGCCGAACGGAGAGTCCCGTGATCGTCGCGCTGATCATCGCCTGTGAAGTCGGCTTCTGGGTGCTGCTGGCCGCCGGCCTCGCCCTGCGGTACCTGGCGAAGATGCCCAGGCTCGGGGCGGCGGTCCTGCTGTGCGAGCCGCTGCTGGAGCTCGTCCTGCTGGTCGTGACCACCCTCGACCTGAAGAACGGCGCCGCGCCGGACTGGAAGCACGGCCTGGCCGCCCTGTACATCGGGTACACCGTCGCCTACGGCCATTACACGGTCACATGGCTCGACGGACACGCCGCACACCGCCTGGCCGGAGGGCCCAAGCCGCCCGGCGCCGGCTACGGGAAGGCGCGAGCCGTCCACGAGTGGAAGCTGTGGATCCGTACGGTGATCGCCGCGGGCGTCGCCATGGGCCTGCTCCAGATCGCGATCTGGTACGTCGGCACGGCGGGCGACATCAGCTCCCTCGAGGCGTGGCAGTCCGCCGCCCTGCGGGTGGCCGGCATCCACGGCCTGATCGCCGTCGGGTACACGATCTGGCCGAAGAAGGCCCCGGCGGTCGCCGCCGCCCCGGACAGGGTCTAGCGCTCGCCGCCCGGCACCCACAGCACGTCGCCGAGCTCCTTGTTGGCCGTGCGGGCCAGGATGAACAGGAGGTCGGAGAGGCGGTTGAGGTAGGTCGCCGTCAGCGGGTTCATCACGTCGCCGTGGACCTCCAGCGCGGCCCAGGTGGAGCGCTCGGCGCGGCGGACCACGGTGCAGGCCTGGTGCAGCAGGGCCGCGCCGGGGGTGCCGCCGGGGAGGATGAAGCTGCGCAGCTTCTCCAGCTCCTCGTTGAAGGCGTCGCAGTCCGCCTCCAGCTTGTCGATGTAGAACTGCTCCACCCGCAGGGGCGGGTACTGCGGGCTCTCGACGACCGGCGTGCACAGGTCGGCGCCCACGTCGAACAGGTCGTTCTGCACCCGGACCAGGACCTTCACCACCTCCGGCGCGAGCGAGCCCAGCGCGATGGCCGTCCCGATGGCCGCGTTGGCCTCGTTCGCGTCGGCGTACGCGGAGATCCGCAGGTCGGTCTTCTGCGTACGGCTCATGTCGCCGAGGGCGGTCGTGCCCTTGTCGCCGGTACGGGTGTAGATGCGCGTGAGGTTCACCATGCGGCCAGCGTAGACCGAGTGTCCAGCGGCTTCTCCGCGTAACTGGGGGGCGGCGCAGGGGTGCTGGGCCGTACCGGTGTGATGTCCGTCATCTGAGACGTGACGCGTGTTACTTCACGGTCACACCGCACCGCCCGGGCGCTAGTCTCCGCCGGAGAGGACACGAGACTGGACCGTGTTGAGAACGAGGGGTGTGCAGTGGCTGGGAAGCTCGCCGTCATCGGTGCCGGACTGATGGGTTCCGGGATCGCTCAGGTCTCCGCTCAGGCGGGTTGGGACGTCGTACTGCGCGACGTCACCGACGCCGCGCTGACCCGTGGCACGGACGGGATCAAGGCCTCGTACGACAAGTTCGTCTCCAAGGGCAAGATGACGGCGGAGGACGCCGAGGCGGCGCTCGCCCGCATCACCACGACCACCGACCTGGACGCGGTGGCCGACGCCGACATCGTCGTCGAGGCCGTCTTCGAGAAGCTCGAGGTCAAGCACGAGATCTTCCGTGCCCTCGACAAGCTCGTCCGCGACGACGCGATCCTCGCCTCCAACACCTCCGCCATCCCGATCACCAAGATCGCGGCCGTGACGGAGCGTCCGGAGCGGGTCGTCGGCGCGCACTTCTTCTCGCCCGTCCCGATGATGCAGCTCTGCGAGCTCGTGCGCGGCTACAAGACGAGCGACGAAACCCTCGCCACCACCCGGGCCTTCGCCGAGTCCGTCGGCAAGACCTGCATCGTGGTCAACCGCGACGTCGCCGGCTTCGTGACGACCCGTCTGATCTCCGCGCTCGTCGTCGAGGCCGCAAAGCTCTACGAATCGGGCGTGGCTTCCGCCGAGGACATCGACATCGCGTGCAAGCTGGGCTTCGGACACGCCATGGGGCCGCTGGCCACCGCCGACCTCACGGGCGTCGACATCCTCCTGCACGCCACCAGCAACATCTACACCGAGTCCCAGGACGAGAAGTTCGCGCCGCCGGAGCTGATGCGCCGGATGGTGGACGCGGGCGACATCGGCCGCAAGAGCGGACAGGGCTTCTACAAGCACTGAGTACGCATCGAGGGCTGTACTCACAGAGCATGCCCGTTCGAATGCCATCACCCCCCGGGGTGAATTAGGTATCGGTTCGCTCACGGTCGGCAACTTCACTGCCCGCGGATCAGTCAGTTGCAGTGAGAGTTGCCGACCATGGACCGCAACCCGTCGGACCACACGCACGCAGTACAGCCGGGGAGTACACATGCACATCAGGGGCGACCACGCCGAACTGGCCGTCGGGGGCCGCCTCGACGTGCGCAGCGCGGCGGACGCCCGTACGGCCCTCCACACCGCCCTCGACGACGGCCACGGCGACCTCGTGCTCGACCTGACCGGACTCGACTCCTGGGACGCGACCGGCCTCGGCGTGATCATGGGCGCCCATCGGCGGGCCGGCAGGACCGGGCGGCGCCTGGTCCTGCGCGGCGTGCCCGCCCAGATGCAGCGCCTCCTCGTGGCGACCCGGCTGCACCGCATCCTCGCGATCGAGGGCGGGCTCGAAGCGGAGTCCCTGCCGCGGGTGTGACCCGGTCGGCCCGGGTGTGACGCCCGCGCGGCCCTCGCGCCCGAACCGCGGAAAAATGGGCTGCGGCGCCGATCGGTTTGGCGCTTACATGGCCGCATGGTGACCACCGACAGACTCCTGGCCTTCGCGGCCATGTCGTTCCTGCTGATCGTGATCCCCGGCCCCAGCGTGCTGTTCGTGATCGGACGGGCGCTGGCACACGGCCGCCGCGCCGCGCTGACCACGGTGGTCGGGAACACGCTCGGAGCCTATGTACTCGTCGTGGCCGTGGCGCTCGGGGTCGGGGCCGTCGTCGAGCGCTCCGTACTCGTCTTCACCGCGCTGAAGCTGGTGGGCGCCGCGTACCTCGTGTACCTGGGCGTCAAGGCGGTACGGCAGCGCGGATCGCTGTACGCCGCGGTCACGGGTGACGCGCCGGCGGCGCGGGGCGGCCTGCGCACCCTGGGGGAGGGATTCGTGGTCGGCGTGGCCAACCCCAAGACCATGGTGTTCTTCGCCGCCGTACTGCCTCAGTTCGTCGACCGGGGCCAGGGGCACGTCGTGCTCCAGATGCTCGTGCTCGGCCTGGTCTTCAACGTCATGGCGCTGGCCCTCGACAGCGTGTGGGGGCTCGTCGCGGCCACCACGCGCGGCTGGTTCACGGGCTCGCCGCGCCGCCTCGCCATGGTGGGCGGGGCCGGCGGGCTCACGATGATCGGCCTCGGCGTCACCGTCGCCGCGACGGGCCGCCAGGAGTAGGGCGTGTGCCCGTATCAGGAGGAAACGTAACGGTCCGGTGGTGAAGGCACCCCGGCGGTTCCCGCAGGACCGGCCACCGTCTAGGGTTCGGGCGGAAACCGGACCAGTAGCGACAGCGGCGTGTGGTGTGCGAAGGCCGGACGTAATGACGGCGACGGCGCGCGCGACGCGATCGGGGGACTTGGTCATGGACCGTACACAGGGGCAGCCCGAGCAGCGGGACCGGCAGCAGGGACCGGCCGCCGGCCGGCCCGCGAACCCGTCCGTGAAGCAGTCGGTGAACCCGTCGGCGAGCCAGTCCTCCGAGGTGCCCGCGCAGCCGCCCGCGCGGATCGTCACGCTGACCGCCGGCGCCTTCAGCCTCACCGTCAACCCCGTCGACGGCAGCGAGATCGAGCCCCTTCGGCCCGGCACCACCCCGGCCCTCCCCGCCAAGCGCGACGCGCTCGACCGCGCCGACCACGACGCCGCCGCACGGCCGCCCGTACTGCCGGGCCCGCCCGCCCCCGACCGGCCGCTGCTGGAGCGGGCCGAGGAGCGGGAGCGGCTCGTCCGGCTGCTGGCGCGCGGACGCTCCGTACGGCTGACCGGACCCGCCGGATCCGGCCGTTCGGCGCTCCTCGACTCGGTCGCCGCGGCCTGCGCGGAGCTCGCGCCCGACGGCGTCGTCCGGCTCAGCGGCTACGGCCGGAAGCAGCCCGCCGAGCTGCTGTACGCCCTGTACGCGACCGTGTACGACGCCCGGGGCGAGCGGCCCGACCGTACGGAACTCCTCGCCCGGATCGCCCGGATCGGCGCGATCGTCCTGCTCGACGACCTCGAACTGGGCGGCACCGCACTCGACGAACTGCTGCGCGCCACCCCCGAGTGCGCCTACCTGCTCGCCGCGACCCCCGAGACCAAGGCCCCCTCCGACGACGCGCACCTGGAAGAGGTCTTCCTCGGCGGGCTCGGACGGGCCGACTGCGTACGGCTCCTGGAGGCGGGCACGGGACGCGCGCTGACGGAGGAGGAGACCGCCTGGGCGGAGGACCTCCGCTTCGCTTCCGAGGGGCTGCCCCTGCGCTTCGTCCAGGCGGCCGGGCTGCTGCGCCAGCGCGACGAGCTGAACCGCAGCTCCGCCGAGGACGACGACGAGGAACCGGGAGTCTTCGAGGAGCGGCCGCGCGACGCCGGCCCCGTGCCGCTGCCGACGCTGGCCGAGGCCGCGGCGCCCGCCGAACTGCTGGCCGAGCGGGTGAGCGAGTCGTCGCGGGCCGCCCTGCGGATCGCCTGCGCGCTGGGCGGCGAACTCCCGCACCACGCGCACCTGCCCGCCATGGTGGGCGACACGCACGCCGACGCCGCCGTCGGGGAGCTGCTGGCCTGCGGGCTGATCACACCGGTCGGCTCTCGCTACCGGCTCGCCGAGGGGGTCGCGCGCCAGCTGGAGGAAGCCGGGTTCGTGGAGAGCGCGGCCGAGGAGGCCCGTACCGCCGCCCGGCACTACGCCTGGTGGACCGGACACGCCTCGGTGACCCCGGCGCGGGTCGCGGAGCAGGCGGACGCCGTGCTGGCGGCGCTGGCGGGGGCCGATGTGGTGGCCGCCGTACTCCTGGCCCGCACGGCGGCTCCGGCCTTCGCGGCCTCCATGCACTGGGAGGCGTGGGAGCGGGTGCTGCGCGCGGGCGCGGAGGCAGCGCGGAAGGCCGGGGAGGTCGCGGAGCAGGCGTACTTCCACCACGAGCTGGGCGTGCTCGCCCTCTGCGAGGGGCGGCTGGACCGGGCGCGGGCCGAACTCGAGGCGTCCATCGGCCTGCGCGGCGCGCTCGCGGACAGGCGGGGGACGGTGGCCGGGCGGCGGGCGCTCGCGCTGGTCACCGACCGCGAGGCGATGGGGGTGGAGGCGACGCCGCCGCTGCGCCTGGCACCGCCGGTGGCTCCTGTGGGTCCTGTGGCTCCGCCGGTTGTGGTGGCTCCGCCTGTGGCTCCGCCGGTCGCGGTGGTGGAGCCCGCCGCGCGGGAGGCCGTCACGCAGGTGACCCCGGTGGTCCGGCGGATGGAGTCGCCGCTGACGACGACACCGACCACACCGACGACGACACTGGCAGGGGTGTTCGACGAGGCGTTCCCGCCGGTGGCGATGCCGAAGTTCGAGCCGGTTCCGGTTCCGGGACCGGTCCCCGGGCCGGCATCCGAACCGCGGCGCAGGACCGTGGTGCTGGCGGCGGCCGGCGCCCTGACGGTGGTGGCGCTCGGCACGGTGGTGGCCCTGGCCCTGACCTCTGGGGACGCGCAGCCGCCGCAGCGGCCCGGGGTGTCGTCCACTCCCGCGTCAGTGGTGTCGCCGGTGGCTCCCGAGGCGCCGGTGGTGCCGGCGCCGGGAACGAGCGGGAACGATCCTGCACCGGAGCCGGGCACGTCGGCCCCGCCCGCGGGGTCCGCCGACCCGCAACCCGGCCTGAGCCGGGCCCCGGGCAACACCGCCCCGACGGCCCGCACCACCCCGCCGCGCCGCACGCAGTCGCCCGCGGCCCCGCCCGCGACCAAGCCGGCGCCGCCGAGCCCGACGACCCCCACCCCGGAACCCCCGGACCCGCCGGCGCCGAGCGCGAGCGCCTCGGAGTCCGCGCCGTCGACGCAGTCGGCCACGGCAACGGCCCCGGACCAGTCGCCGCCGCCGCCGCTCTAGCCCGTCGCGCCGGAATCCTCGGATTCCCAGCGCAGCAGGTCTCCCGGTTGGCAGTCGAGGGCCTCGCAGAGCGCGGCGAGCGTCGCGAAGCGCACCGCCTTGGCGCGGCCGTTCTTGAGCACCGCCAGGTTGGCGGGGGTGATCCCGACGCGGTCCGCGAGGTCCCCCACGGACATCTTCCGCCTGGCCAGCATCACGTCGATGTCGACGACGATCGGCATCAGATCACCTCGTCCAGCTCGGCCTTCATCTGCGCCGCCTCCACGTCGCGCGCGACGGCCTGGGCGAGCAGCATCCGCAGCACGAGCACGATGAGCGCGACCCCCAGGACGGCCAGGACGGCCCCGCACAGCAGGAGGACGATCCCCGGGGCGACGGCCTCGCCCGGTGCCAGGACGACGGCGAGCGCGAACACCAGGAGGGCGGCCGCCACGAGCGCGCCGATCACGATGTGCACGTACCGGAAGGCCGCGTGGGAGAACACGGTTCCGCGGCGCACCATCGTCACCAGTCGCCACACGCAGACCAGGACGACCTGGACGGTCACGATGCCGAGGACCGTGATCACGAGGAACGGGGTGCGCAGGTACGCGAAGTCCTCGTTGAGTTCCTTCAGGTCAATGGCCAGCAGCGGCACCATGACCGCCTGTACGCCTACTGAGCCGGCGAGCAGCACCACGAGTACGGTGCGCAGCGCGAGCACGGTCAGTTTTCCCATCGTCTCTCCCTCGATCGAGCCACGATGGAAATCTATCGATAATCGATAGGCGCTGGCAAGGGTCGGACGGGGTGGGTGGTAGGTGTGGTGGGTGTGGCGGGTGTGGTGGGTCAGAACAGGCGGAGCTTGTCGTCCTCGATGCCGCGCATGGCGTTGTAGTCCAGGATCACGCAGTCCATGCCGCGGTCGTTCGCCAGGACGCGGGCCTGCGGCTTGATCTCCTGGGCCGCGAAGACTCCCCGGACCGGAGCCAGGTGCGGGTCGCGGTTCAGGAGTTCCAGGTAGCGGGTGAGCTGCTCGACGCCGTCGATCTCGCCGCGGCGCTTGATCTCCACCGCCACCGTCGCGCCCGACGCGTCCCGGCACAGGATGTCCACCGGGCCGATGGCCGTCATGTACTCGCGCCGGATCAGGGTGTAGCCCTCGCCGAGGGTGTCGATCCGGTCGGCCAGCAGCTCCTGGAGGTGGGCTTCCACGCCGTCCTTGATGAGCCCGGGGTCGGTGCCCAGCTCGTGGGAGGAGTCGTGGAGGACTTCCTCCATGGTGATGATGAGCTTCTCGCCCGCCTTGTTGACGACGGTCCAGACGCCCGTGTCGTCACCGCTCCCCTCCTTGAGGGTGCACGGAGGGGACATCCAGTTGAGCGGTTTGTACGCTCGGTCGTCCGCGTGGATCGAGACACTGCCGTCCGCCTTCACGAGGATCAGACGGGGTGCCGAGGGCAGATGGGCGGTGAGCCGGCCCGCGTAGTCGACGGAGCAGCGGGCAATGACGAGACGCATGGTCGGCAACGCTACTCGACCGACGGGCCTCCACGCGATTCGCCCCTGAAAGGCCCCGTTCGTCGATGGCGCGTTGTATGCGCATTCTCCTGGTGCGGTACCCGGCGGGCGCCTACCGTGGTGAGCGGGCGGTTGTCGAACGCGCACACTGCGTCGCGGCCTCCTTCCCTGCCCGTAAGACTCCGGCAACCCAGACGGCCGGGGTCACGAGAGGAGAACCCATGTCGCTCGACGTCTCACCGGCCCTACTCGAACAGGCCGAGCGAGGCGAGGTCGACGAAGCCGCTTTCGTCGACTGCGTCCGGACCTCCCTGCCTTACGCATGGGAGATGATCAGCTCGTTGACGGCCCAGCTGGAGGTTGAGGGCGGAGAGTTCGCCGACAACCAGACGCCGCCGCCGGACGAGCAGGCGCGCGGGCAGCTGCTGCGCGCGCTCGCGAGTGACGCGATACGTGGTGCGCTGCAGCGGCACTTCGGGGTGCGCCTCGCATTCCAGAACTGCCACCGCGTAGCCGTGTTCCCGCTGGATTCCTCGGTGGACGACCGGCTCGCGAAGTTCACCTCGATCCGTGGTCAGCTGCTCAACCAGTCGCCGCTCCTGCGCGACTGCTAGTGCCCAGTACGTACGACCGGTAGTTCGCTGCCGCTCCGTGTCGCGTGAGGTGTACGACGGACACCGGAGCGGCAGCCACGGTCATCCCAGGAGCGGTAGCACCTCGGCCCCGAGGCGTCGTACGTTCTCCTCCGTCGCGGCGAGGTCTCCGGAGCCTTCCGTCAGCAGGGCGAAGCGGGTGATGCCCGTACGCTCCGAGGTCGCCGCCAGCCGGTCCGCCGCCCGTTCCGGGGTGCCGACCGGGTGCAGGTCGCACAGCAGCTCGGTGTACGCGGCCGGGTCCCGCATCGCGCGTGCCCGGCCGTCCACCGTGACGTGGGCGCCCAGGCCCAGTCGGAACCAGCCGGGCATCGCCTTCACCAGCGTCTCGCGCGCGTCCGCCGTCCGGTCCGCCAGCTGGCAGACCCCGGCCGACACATGGCCCGCGGCGCGTACGGCGTCCGACGAGTGGCCCGCCGCCAGCGCCGTCTCGCGCCACAGGGCGACCATCGCCGCCTTGTCCTCGTCCCCGCAGTGCATGCCGAGCAGCATCGCCAGCCCCCGCCGCGCGGCCAGTCGTACCGACTCGGGGGAGGTGCAGGCGACGATCACTTCCGGCCCTGTTCCGTTCCCGTCCAGCGCCTCCGCCGGGCGGGGTACGACGGCGACCTCGCGGAAGCCGTACCGCTCGCCGTCCGCCCCCACCCGCGGCTCGGTCAGCCAGCGCCGCAGCAGGTCGAGGTCCTCCGGGAAGCCCTTCTCGTACGCCTCCAGGCCGCCCCCGAACACCTCCAGGTCGACCCAGGGCCCGCCCCGGCCGACGCCGAGGGTGAAACGGCCGCCGGAGGCCACATGCAGCAGGGCCGCCTGTTCCCCGAGGGTCACCGGGTGCGTGTTCGGCAGCACGCTCACCGCCGTCCCCACGCGCAGCCGCCGGGTCCGCCCCAGCAGGAGGGCGGCGAGGGTCACCGCCGACGGGCAGACCCCGTACGGCACGAAGTGGTGCTCGGCCAGCCAGACGGAGTCCAGCCCCGCCTCCTCGGCCACCTCGGCCGTCCGTACCGCCCGGTGCAGTGCTTCCCCCGGCCCCTGACCCGGGAACTGGGCAGCCAGTACAAAAGCTCCTACGCGCATCGCCCTTAGCCTCCTCCTCGTGGCTGACGCGGCCTCCCCCAGGTGGACCGACTGTCGGCGGCATCGACATCTGCTGGCAACAACGTCTGACACGTGCCAAAGGCACGGCCTGACAGGAAAGTTATTGGGATTGTCGGGCCAGTTCTCGTATGACCTCCGGCCTTCATCAGCCACCCTGCGGTTACCCCGGCTCGCTGCGCGTAGTCTGGGGCAAAGTCACTGCCGCCCGCCCATTCGTGAGGTATACGTGTCACCGCGCCACAACCGCCCCCGAGGCGGCGAGACTCCGGACGAACGACCTGCCACCGGCCTCGAGCGATACGGGCTGGAGCGGACCGAGGAGTACCTGGGCGAGGAGTGGAAGATCCGCCACGTCGCGGGTGCGAGCGCGGCGGGCAAGCGGTACCGCTGCCCCGGCTGCGACCAGGAGATCCCCTCGGGCACCCCGCACCTGGTGGCCTGGCCCGAGTACGGCGGCGTGGACGACCGGCGGCACTGGCACAAGGCCTGCTGGAACGCCAAGGACCGCCGCACCTCCAAGGTGCAGCGGTCCCGTAACGCGCCGAGGTACTGACCGGTCCCCGCGAGGCGCGCGGCCCGGCTCAGACGTCGCGGCGGCGGACCACGGCGTACGAGGCGGTCACCGCGGATGCCGTCACGGCGACGAGCAGCAGCAGCTGGGCCAGGGAGCCGGGCATCGGGTTGCCCTGCATGTCACCGCCCCCCACTCCGAAGAGCTGGATCAGCGCCACGGGGGCGTTGTAGCGGACCACGGTCAGCCCCACGCCCTCGGTGGCCGGCCAGGCGGTGAGTATCGCGCCGAGCACGGGAGGCATGGTGACCACGCCGAGCATGACGGCGATCCCCCCGGCCGAGTGCCGTACGAGCGCCCCGACGGCCAGGGCGAGCACGCCCAGCACGGTCACGTAGAAGCAGCCGGCCAGTGCGCCCGCCCACTCGCGGCCGCCGTGCACCCCGGCGGCGGGCCCGTTGTGCACGAGGGCGGCGGAGAATCCGACGGCCGCCACCGAGCCCAGCGTCACGGTGAAGGCGACCGCGCCGAAGACCAGGTACTTGGCGGTGAGCACGCGCAACCGCTCGGGGGCGGCGGTGAAGGTGGTGCGGATCAGGCCGGTGCCGTACTCCGAGGAGATCGTCAGCACGCCGAGCACGATCACGGCCACCTGCCCGACCATCAGGCCGAAGAGCGCGGGCCCTGTGAAGGGGACCGACTGGTAGTCCGCGGACCGGGTCTGGATCACGGCGATCAGGCCTACGCCGACGACCAGGACCACCAGGGAGCCGAGCGTCCACAGGGTGGAGCGCACGGAGGTCAGCTTGGTCCACTCAGAGGCCAGCGCGTGCCCCAGGTGCGGCCGGGGCGTCGGCAGCGGCGAGCTGTAGACGCCGCCCTGCCGCTCCGCGCCGGCGGCCGCGGTGGTCGCGGTCGTGGGGCTCGGCTTCGGGGCGGCGGTCATCGGGGGTCCTCGGTGGTGTGCGGGGCGGAGGGGGAGGAAGGGGAGCCGGGGGCAGAGGCGGAGGACGGGGCGGACGAGGCGAGATCGGCGGGACTGCCGGGCATCAGGAAGGGCCGCCCGCCCGCTCCGGGCGGCGGGGGAGCGAAGAAGCTCGCCGCCGTCTCGGTGGGGACCTCGGGGACGGCCTCCTCCTCCTCCCACTCCGGGACGCTCAGTGGCTCGGGCTCCCACAGCTCCGCGCGGGGGTCCTCGCTGGAGGTGTACTCCACGGAGGACTGGGTCATCCGCATGTAGGCCTCCTCCAGCGAGGCGCGGTGCGGGGACAGCTCCCACAGCCGCACGCCGGCCTCGTGCGCGAGGTCGCTGATGCGCGGGAGCTCCAGCCCGGTCACCCGCAGCGCCCCGTCCGGTTCCTGGAGGACCCGGCCGCCCGCCCTGGTGAGCGCGGTGCCCAGCACGGCGCGGCCGTCGGCGCCCTCGCCGGCCGCGCGCACCCGCGCGAATCCGGCCGAATTGTGGGTGATGAATTCCTGGGTGCCCATGTCGGACAGCAACCGTCCACGGCCGATCACGATGAGGTGGTCGGCGGTCAGCGCCATCTCGCTCATCAGGTGCGAAGAGACGAAGACGGTGCGGCCCTCGGCGGCGAGCTGCCGCATGAGGTTGCGGACCCAGAGGATGCCCTCGGGGTCGAGGCCGTTGACCGGCTCGTCGAACAGCAGCACCTGCGGGTCGCCGAGCAGGGCGGCGGCGATGCCGAGCCGCTGGCCCATGCCGAGCGAGAAGCCCTTCGTACGCTGGCGGGCGACATCCTGGAGCCCGACGACGCCCAGGACCTCGTCCACCCGCCTCGTAGGGATCCCGGAGAGCTGGGCGATCGACAGCAGGTGGGTGCGGGCCCGGCGGCCGCCGTGTCCGGCCCTGGCGTCGAGCAGGGCGCCGACGTGCCGCTGGGCGTTCGGCAGCTCGCGGAAGGGAAGGCCGTTGATCGTGACATGACCCGCCGTGGGCCGGTCCAGCCCGAGGATCATGCGCATGGTGGTGGACTTCCCGGAGCCGTTGGGCCCCAGGAAGCCGGTGACGTGACCCGGCTTGACCTGGAAGGACAACTGGTCGACGGCGGTCTTGGCGCCGAAGCGCTTGGTCAGGCCGACTGCCTCGATCATCGTGCTGCCCCTTGCCAGGCCCGGACGGCTCTCGTCCACGTAAGCCTTAAGAGGATATCGAGTCGCGCGCGGTTCCCTCCCGGGCCGGATCCCTGAGCTACCCCTGAGATCGGCCCGGGGATCCCCCGTAGTACTTCAGGCGTCCCTCAGGTCCCTCTCAGGACGGACGCCGCGGCGCACCTGTCCGTCACGCGTCGCGCTTCTTCAGTACGACGTAGCCCCCGATCACGGCTGCCAGCACCCACAGGAGCATGATCCCGAGGCCGCCCCAGGGGCCGTACGGCGCGTCGGGGCTCTCCATCGCGCCCGGCACGACCTGCATGATCTTGGAGCCGGCCTGGTCCGGGAAGTACTGGGCCACCTTCCGGGTGGCGTCGACGAACCCCAGGATGTTCGAGACCAGCAGGAAGAACGGCATCAGGATGCCGAGCGCCAGGATGGAGCTGCGCAGGATGGCGGCCAGGCCCATCGAGAAGAGCGCCAGCAGAGTCATGTAGAGACCGGCGCCGATCACCGCGCGCAGGACGTTGTCCTCGCCGATGCCGATGCCGTGCTCGCCCAGGAGGGCCTGACCCAGGAAGAAGGACAGGAAGCTGGTCGCGAGCCCCACGACCAGCGCCAGCGCCGTGGCGACGGTGAGCTTTCCGAACAGGAAGCGCGCACGGCCCGGCACGGCGGCCAGTGAGGTGCGGATCATGCCCGAGCTGTACTCACTGCCCACCACGAGCACACCGAAGACGATCATCGCGAGCTGGCCGAGGGTCATGCCGGCGAAGCTCATGAGGGTCGGGTCGAAGGTGAGCCGCTCCTGCGGCGACATGTCGTCGAAGGAGGAGGCCAGGGCGGCGCACAGGGTGGCGCTGATGCCGACCGTCACGACGAGCGCGGCGGCCAGGGTCCAGGTGGTGGAGGCGACCGTACGGATCTTCGTCCACTCGGACTTGAGGATGGCGGGGAAGGTCGACATGGTCACTCGCCGCCCTTGCGCGTCGCGTCGTACGCCGCGCCCCACGCGGGGGCGTCGGCCGGCGGCACCGGAAGGCCGACGGCCACGTCGATGCCTCCGACGGGACCGGCCCCGCCCGGTGCGTGGGCGTGGTACTCGACGGAGTCCGCCGTCATGCGCATGAACGCTTCCTCCAATGAAGCCCGTTGCGGGCTGAGTTCGTGCAGCACGATCCGGTGCTGGGCGGCCAGCTCGCCGAGCTGCTCGGCGCCCACGCCGTCGATCTCCAGCGCGCCGGTGCCCGGCACGGCGACCGCGTCGATCCCGGCCTCGTGCAGGACGTCCTTGAGGCGTTCCTGCTGCGGCGAGCGCAGTCGTACGTAACTGCGCGAGTTCTGCTGGATGAAATCGGCCATCGAGAGATCGGCAAGCAGCTTTCCTTGTCCGATCACCACCAAATGGTCTGCGGTCAGGGCCATTTCACTCATCAGGTGAGAAGAGACGAAGATCGTTCTTCCCTCCGACGCGAGCCCCTTCATAAGATTGCGGATCCAGAGAATTCCCTCCGGGTCCAGACCATTGACGGGTTCGTCGAACATCAGGATCTCCGGATCACCGAGCAGCGCGGAGGCGATCCCCAGCCGCTGCCCCATGCCGAGCGAAAATCCTTTCGACTTCTTCCCGGCCACGGCCGTCAGGCCGACCAGGTCCAGCACCTCGGCCACCCGGCGCTCCGGGATCCGGTTCGACTGGGCAAGGCAGAGAAGGTTGTTGTACGCGGTGCGCCCGCCGTTCATGGCTTTGGCGTCCAGCAGCGCCCCGATGTACTTCAGCGGCTCCGGCAGGTTCCGGTAGTGCTTGCCGTCGATCCGGACCGTACCGCTGGTCGGATTGTCGAGGTCGAGCATCATGCGCATGGTCGTCGACTTGCCCGCCCCGTTGGGGCCGAGGAAGCCGGTCACCACCCCCGGTTTGACCTGGAAGCTGAGGTTGTCCACGGCGGTCTTCGCGCCGAATCGTTTGGTAAGGCCCTCAAGCTCGATCATGGGGTCACGCTAGAACGCCCAAGGGCCGCACGCTACCTCCGAAAGGTGACGCACGGCCCTGCTTTGGTCGTGAAACGGGCAAACCGTACCGCCCGGTTCACCGCGACGCGGGGGTCAGCGGCTCTGCTGCGCCGGGACGCCGCGGGTGACCGGCTCGTCGTCCACGATCGGGTTGGCCGCCGCGACGGCCGCACCGGTCAGCGTCGCCAGCATCTCGCGCACGTTGGTCAGCTGCGCGTTGATGGAGTCGCGGCGGTTGGTGAGCGCCGCCAGCTCGCGCTCGGACTCGCTGCGGATCCGGTCGGCCTTGGCGTTGGCGTCGGCGACGATGTCCTCGGCCTGGCGCTGCGCGGTCTCCACGGTCTGGCGGGCGCGGCGCTCGGCGTCCGTACGGAGCTTCTCGGCCTCCAGGCGCAGCTGCTCCGCGCGGTGCTCGATCTCCGCGAGGCGCTTCTCGGCCTTCTGCTGACGCGAGGCCAGGTCGCGCTCGGACTGCTCGCGCCGCTTGGCCAGGTTGGTCTCGAAGTCCGCGGCGGCCTGGGCGGCCTTGGCGCGGGTCTCCTCGAAGAGCGCGTCGGCCTCCTCGCGCTTGGAGGCCGCGTCCTTCTGTGCCTCGGCGCGCAGCGTGGACGCGTCGCCCTTGGCCTTCTCGACGATGCGGACGCCCTCGTCCTCCGCCTTCGTCTTCCGGTCGGACGCGAACGACTCGGCGTCGTTGCGCACCTGCTGGGCGGCCGACTCGGCCAGCTCACGGTGCTGCTCGGCCGCGCGACGCGCCTCCTCACGAAGGTCCTTCGCCTCCTCCTCGGCCAGGCGCAGGATCTTCTCGACCCGGGCGCCGAGGCCGGCGTACGACGGCTCGGCGTCGCTCACCTGGGCCTGGGCGTTCTGCGTCTCGAGGTGCAGCTCCTCGATCCGCTTTTCCAGAGAGTTGATACGTCCAAGGGCGCTGTCGCGGTCGGAGACCAGCTTGGTAATGCGGTCGTCCACCTGACCGCGGTCGTAACCACGCCGCACGAGCTCGAAGCCGAAGGGGGAGGAAGTGTCGCTCATGGGGTTCCTGTCGAATGAGACCGATGAGGTGCTACGTGAGGTGTTAAGGGGAATCCTAGGGGCCCGAACGGCGTGTCATCGAGTCAATCCACGTTTGCCCTGGACAATGACACCCCTTTTGAGTGGCAAGGCGACAGAATGCTTGTCACTCGTTCGTGTGAACCGCTACCGAAAGCACACATCATGTGCTGTGGCTAGCCCTCTGACGTCTTACCACCCGTACGAGTGGAACCCGCTGTTGCGCCGGCCTTCACGCCCCCCGCGCCCTGGCCGCCCATCGCGGGCTTCGCGGCACCCGAAGGTGCCTCGAATGATTCCAACGCCTCAAGAACGTCCTGGACACGGGAGATCTCCGCCTGAATGTCCTCGCGCCTGCGCACCAGGACCTCCAGCTCGCGCCGCCCCTCGTCGACCAGCCGCTCCGCCTCCGCACGGGCCTGCGCCAGCGCCCCCTCGGCCTCCCGGACCAGCTCCGCCTTCTTCTGCTCGGCCTCCTTGAGCAGCGCCTCCGCCTTGCGCACGGCGGCGATGCGGACCTTGCTCGCCTCGCTGCTCGCGTCCGACACCAGCGCCTTGGCCTTCGCCTCGGCCTCGACGCTCTGCTCGGTCGCCGCCCGCACCAGCTTGTCCACGCGCTCGCCGGCCGACTTCATCTGCTCGGACGACTCCCGGCGGGCCCGCTCGTGCAGCTCCTCGACCTCGGACTCGACCCGGCCGCGCAGCTCCTCCGCCCGCTCCCTTATGGCCGCCGCGTCCGTACGCGCCCCGACCAGCAGCTCGTCCGCGTCCGTACGGGCCTTCTCCACCACGGAGTTGCCCGCCACCGTCGCCTCGGAGGTGATCCGCGCCGCCTCCTTGCGGGCCGCGTCGACCATCGCGTCGGCCTGCTCCTCGGCCGCCGTGGTGGCCGCCAGAGCCTGCTGCCGGGCATCGCCGGTGAGCTTCTCGGCTTCCGCCGAGGCCTCCGTGATGAGCCGGTCGACCTGCGCCGCAGCCTCGCTGCGACGCTTGTTGGCCTCCTCGCGGGCCTCGTCCAGCAGCCGCTCGGACTCCGCACGGGCCTCCGTACGGACGCGCTCCGCCTCCGTCGCCGCCTCCGCCTTGACCCGCTCGGCCTCCGACCGGGTACGGGCGGCGTGCTCCTGCGCCGAGGACAGGGCCTGCGACGCCTCCGCCCGCAGCCGCTCGGCCTCGTTCGCCGCCTCGCCGACCGTGCGCTCGTTGTCCTTGCGCGTCTGCTCGGTGAGCCGGTCCGCCTGCGCGGTGGCCTCGCCGACGATCCGGCCGCCTTCCGCGCGGGCCTCGTCCAGGGTGCGCGCCGCGTCGGCGCGCAGTCGCTCGGCCTCCGCCGCCGCCTCGCCGACCGTGAGTTCGTTGGCCGCGCGCGTCTCGTCGACCAGTCGGTCGCCCTCGGCACGGGAGTCGACCAGGATCCTCGCGGCGTCCCGCTCGGCTGCGGCCAGCGTCTCGGCCGCCTGCGCCGTGAGCTTGTCCGCCTCGGAGACGGCCTCGGTGATGAGCCGGTCCGCCTGCTCGGCCGCCTCCGTACGGAGCCGGCCCGCCTCGGTACGCGCCTCGTCCAGGGTGCTCGCCGCCTCGGCGCGCAGGGCTTCCGCCGCGGCCTCGGCCTCGGCGACCGTGGCCGCGTTCGCCGCGAGGGTCTCCTCGGTGAGGCGTTCCGCCTCCGCCGTCGCCCCGGTGATGAGCCGGTCCGCCTGCTCGGCCGCCTCCGTACGGAGCCGGCCCGCCTCGGTACGCGCCTCGTCCAGGGTGCTCGCCGCCTCGGCGCGCAGGGCTTCCGCCGCGGCCTCGGCCTCGGCGACCGTGGCCGCGTTCGCCGCGAGGGTCTCCTCCGTGAGGCGTTCCGCCTCCGCCGTGGCCTCGGCGACGATCCGGCCGCCCTCGGTGCGCGAAGCCTCCAGGGACTCCGCCGCCTCGCCCCGGATGCGGTTCGCGTCCTCCCGGGCGTCCGCCCGGGTACGCGCCGCGTCGCGCTCGGACGCCGCCAGGGCGTCCGTCGCCTCGGTACGCACCCGCTGCGCGTACTCCGCGGTGTCGCTGCGCAGCTGCTCCGCCTCGGCGATCGCGTCGCCGACCGTGCGCTCCGCGAGCGCCTTCGCCGCGTCCGTCTCGACCCTGGCCTCGCTGCGCAGGCGCGCCGCGTCCTCGGCCGCGCGCTCGCGCTCCGCGTGGGCGTCGGAGCGGACCCGGTCCGCCTCCTCCTCGGCCTCGGTGCGCGTACGCCGCGCCGCGTGCTCGGCCGCGGAGCGCAGTCCGGCGACCTCCTCCTCGGCCTGCTCGTGCAGCCCGGCCACGGAGTCCCGTACCTGCTGGGCGGTGGCCTCGGCCGCCGCCACCAGCTCCGCCGCCCGGCGCTCCGCCTCCTCGGTCAGGCGGGCCGCCTCGGCCTGCGCCTCCTCCGAGCGCTTGCGGGCCTGCGCCAGCAACTCCTCGCTCTGCTCACGGGCCTGCGCGCGCTCGTTCCCGGCGTCCGTCCGGGCCGCCGACAAGGTCTCCTCGGCCTCCCGGCGCCGCCGGGTGGCCTCCTCCTGGGCAGCGGCGAGGGCCTCCGCGGCCTCCGCCGCGACCCGCTCGCCGGCCGCCTTCGCCTCCGCGCGCAGCCGGTCCGCGGTCTCCTGCGCCTCGGTGCGCAGCCGCTCCGCCTCGGCCTCGGCCTCGCCACGCAGCCGTACGGAGACCTGCTCGGCCTCCGCGCGAACCCGGCCGGCGTCCTCCGCGGCCTCCGAGCGCAGCTGGGCGGCCTCCGCCTCCGACTGGGCCTGGAGGGTGCGGATCCGCTCCGCCGACTCGGCGCGCAGCCGGTCATTCTCCTCGGTGGTCTCCTTGCGGATGCCCTCCGCCGCCGCGCGGGCGTCGCGCAGCGTCTGCTCGGCCGCCGTCAGCCGGCCCTCGGCCTCCGTGTGCAGCCGCACCAGTTCCGTGTCGGCCTCCGCCCGCTTGGCGGCGAGGGCCTGCTCGGTCTCCTCGCGCCGGGCACGGGCCGCCGCGTCCGCCTCGGCGGCCACGGCCTGCGCCTGCTCCTCGGCCTCGGCGCGCAGCCGCTCGGCCTCCGCGCGGGTGCGCTCCAGGGTGTCCTCGGCCTGCTTGCGCAGGGTGGTGGCCCGCTCCACGGCCTCGGCGCGGACCCGCTCGCTCTCGGCGTTCGCCCCGCCGCGCAGCTCGTCCGCGTCGGCCTTGGCCTTGCCGAGGAGCTGCTCGGCCGTCCGGGCCGCCTCCTCGATCTGCTGGACCGCCTCGCGGCGCGCCTCCCCGCGGATCCGTTCGCCCTCGGCGACGGCCTCCGCGCGCAGCTGCTCCGCCTCGCCGCGCAGCCGCCGGGCATCCTCCTGGAGCTCGACGGTGCGGGCCCGGTACTCCTCGGTATCGTCCTTCGCCGCGCCCTTGAGCTCGTCGGCCGTGGCCGCCGCCTGGGCGCGCAGCCGCTCCGCCTCGGTTTCCGCCTCGCGGCGGATCCGCTCGGCCTCCTCGGACGCCGCCCGGGTGGTCGCCCGGGCGTCCTCGGAGGCCTTGTTCAGTACGTCCTCCGCCGTGCGCGCGGCCTGAGCCAGCTGCGCCGCGGTGTCCTCGGCGGCGGCCGTACGGGCCTGCTCGCCGGCCTCCGTGCGCAGCCGCTCGGCCTCGGCACGGGCGTCGGCCAGCGCCTGCTCGGCCTCCGCCTTGAGGAGCTCGGCCTCTTTGGTGGCCTGGCCGACCAGCCGGGCGACCTGCTCCTTGGCGGTGCGGGTGCGCTGCTCGTTGACGGACTCCGCCGACGCGAGCTGGCGGGCGGCGCTCTCCTTGGCCTCCGCGAGCAGGGTCTCGGCCTGCGTGCGGGCGGTGCGCAGCGCGCCGTCGGCCTCCTGGACCCGCGCCTCCGCCACCCGGCCGAGGTCCATGGTCTGCTGGCGGGTCTGCTCGGCCTCGGCGCTGGTGGTGCTGCGCAGCCGCTCCGCGTGCTCGGTGGCCTCCTGGGCCTGCGCGGAGGCGGCGCTCAGCAGCCGCTCGGCCTCCTTGCGGGCGCGCAGCAGCGTGGATTCGGCCTCGGCGCGGGCCGCCTCGGCGTCGGAGGCGAGCCGGCGGCGGGCCTCCTCGATGGTCCGGGCGGCCTCGGCGCGGGCGGCGTTCAGCGCCTGCTCGGCCTCGGCGCGGGACTCGTCCATGAGCCGGCGGGCCTGGGACTCCGTACGGGCGCGCAGCTGCTCGGCCCAGGCCACGTTCTCGTTGACGTGGGCCTCGACGGTCTGGCGGCGCTCGCCCAGCTCCTGGTCCAGGCGCTGGCGCCGGTTGACGGCCTCGGCGTGCAGCTCGGCCTGGAGGCGCGCCTGGTGCTCGGCGTGCTCCTGGAGGATGCGCTGGGTCTGCGCCCGGGCGTCGCGCAGTTCGCGCTCGGCGTCCGAGCGCATCTGGTCGGCCTGGATCTGGGCATTGCGGAGCAACTGCTCCGCCTGGTAGCCCATGTCCGCGCCGTCGTAGGCGGGGCGGGACGCGAGATTGCGGCGTACCTCATGGAGCTTGGCGCGCAGCACCTCGACCTGGTATCCCAGGTCTTCCGCGTGCTGGACGGCCTTCCCGCGCTCCTTCTTCAGCCGCTCCATCTCGGCTTCGAAGCGCGACAGATGGTCCACCTCGGCCTGATGGCTCTCCTGGCTTTCGTAGCCCCGCACAGCGCGGTCCCATCCGTCCCCTGGTCGCAAGCTCACTCCCAAATGAGCATCGTCCGCCCGCTGAACGACGCCCCCGGGGAATGGTGTCAGATACCGGGGCAGGGGTCACAGGCCCCGACCCCGTCTCCGCACCGAACCCCGGCCGAGCCAGCATCACTCTACCGGCCGGGGAAAGGGGACATCAGTGCTCAGGTCGGGAGGTGACCAGTTCGGTGAGCACGCCGTGGCAGTCCTTGGGGTGCAGGAACGTGATGCGCGAGCCCATGGAGCCGATCCGGGGCTCGTCGTAGAGGACTCGGACGCCCTTGCCGCGGATGGCCTCGGCGTCCCCGTCGACGTCGGCGGTGCCGAAGGCGATGTGGTGGACGCCCTCACCGTTCTTGGCCAGCCACTTGCCGACCGCGGAGTCCTCGCGGGTGGGCTCCAGGAGCTGGAGGTAGGAGGCCCCGCCGTCGGAGGTCTCGTTGATCTTGAGCATGGCCTCGCGTACGCCCTGCTCCTCGTTGACCTCGGTGTGGAACACCTCGAAGCCGTACGTGGCACGGTAGAACTCGACGGTCTTGTCAAGGTCGAAGCAGGCGATCCCGATGTGGTCGATTCTTGTCAGCATGGGAACAGTGCACCGCCGAGGAGGGTCGTCACGCAACGTGCCAGCGATCACACCGACTGCCCGGTGACGGCGCGGGTACCGCTCAGTACATTCAGGTAAACCCTCGTTCACTCCTCAGCTTCCCTTGTTGAAAGGGGATCCGCCTCATGTCCGGATCGAACAACACCACTTCGGTGATCGTCGCCGGGGCCCGCACGCCCATGGGCCGACTGCTCGGCTCGCTGAAGTCCTTCTCGGGCGCCGACCTCGGCGGTTTCGCCATCAAGGCGGCGCTGGACCGGGCCGGCATCTCCGGCGACCAGGTCCAGTACGTGATCATGGGCCAGGTGCTCCAGGCCGGCGCGGGCCAGATCCCGGCCCGCCAGGCCGCCGTCAAGGCCGGCATTCCCATGAACGTCCCGGCGCTCACCATCAACAAGGTCTGCCTCTCGGGCCTCGATGCCATCGCCCTGGCGGACCAGCTGATCCGCGCCGGCGAGTTCGACATCGTGGTCGCGGGCGGCCAGGAGTCGATGACCAACGCCCCGCACCTGCTGCCCAAGTCGCGCGAGGGCTTCAAGTACGGCGCCATCGAGATGCTCGACGCGATGGCCTACGACGGCCTCACCGACGCCTTCGAGAACATCGCGATGGGCGAGTCCACCGAGAAGCACAACGCCCGCCTCGGCATCGAGCGCGCCCCGCAGGACCAGTTCGCCGCCACCTCGCACCAGCGGGCCGCCGCCGCGCAGAAGAACGGCATCTTCGAGGCCGAGATCACCCCGGTCGAGGTCCCGCAGCGCAAGGGCGAGCCGGTCGTCTTCTCGCAGGACGAGGGGATCCGCCCCGAGACCACCGCGGAGTCCCTCGGCAAGCTGCGCCCCGCCTTCGCGAAGGACGGCACCATCACCGCCGGTACGTCCTCCCAGATCAGCGACGGCGCCGCCGCCGTGGTCGTGATGAGCAAGGCGAAGGCCGAGGAGCTGGGCCTGGAGTGGCTGGCCGAGATCGGCGCCCACGGCAACGTGGCCGGCCCGGACAACTCCCTCCAGTCGCAGCCGTCGAACGCGATCGCGCACGCTCTGAAGAAGGACGGCCTGGACGTCGCAGACCTGGACCTGATCGAGATCAACGAGGCCTTCGCGGCGGTTGCCGTGCAGTCAATGAAGGACCTCGGCGTGACCCCGGAAAAGGTGAACGTCAACGGTGGCGCCATTGCCCTGGGGCACCCGATCGGCATGTCCGGCGCCCGGGTGGTCCTCCACCTGGCGCTGGAGCTCAAGCGCCGGGGCGGCGGGCTCGGCGCGGCCGCGCTGTGCGGCGGCGGCGGTCAGGGCGACGCCCTCGTGATCCGCGTCCCGAAGGCGTAGGTGGCCGCATGAAGACGGTGGACGTCCCCACGCTGGTGGCACAGGCCCGCGAGGGCCGGCCGCGGGCCGTGGCCCGGCTGATCTCACTGGTCGAGGGGGCGTCCCCGCACCTGCGCGAGGTGATGGCGGCCCTGGCCCCGCTGACCGGCGGAGCGTACGTGGTCGGCCTGACCGGGTCTCCGGGCGTCGGCAAGTCGACCTCGACCTCGGCGCTCGTGTCGGCGTACCGCAAGGCCGGCAAACGGGTCGGCGTGCTCGCGGTCGACCCGTCCTCGCCCTTCTCGGGCGGGGCGCTGCTCGGCGACCGGGTCCGGATGTCGGACCACGCCTCCGACCCGGGGGTCTACATCCGCTCCATGGCCACCCGGGGACACCTGGGCGGGCTGGCGTGGGCGGCCCCACAGGCGATCCGGGTGCTGGACGCGGCCGGCTGCGAGGTGATCCTGGTCGAGACGGTCGGGGTCGGGCAGTCGGAGGTGGAGATCGCCTCGCAGGCCGACACCTCGGTGGTGCTGCTGGCTCCCGGGATGGGCGACGGGATCCAGGCCGCGAAGGCAGGGATCCTGGAGATCGGCGACGTGTACGTGGTGAACAAGGCCGACCGGGACGGCGCCGACGCGACCGCCCGCGAGCTGAACCACATGCTGGGCCTCGGCGAGGCCCGGGGCCGGGACGACTGGCGGCCGCCGATCGTCAAGACGGTCGCGGCCCGCGGTCAGGGCATCGACGAGGTGGTCGAGGCGCTGGAGAAGCACCGCGCGTGGATGGACGAGCACGGGGTGCTGGCCGAGCGGCGGGCGGCGCGGGCGGCGCGCGAGGTGGAGACCATCGCGATCACGGCCCTGCGGGGGCGGCTCGCGGACCTGCACGGCGACGCGCATCTGGACGCCCTGGCCGCCAGGGTGGCGGCGGGGGAGCTGGACCCGTACGCGGCGGCGGACGCGTTGCTGGACAGCCTGACGGAGGGCTGAGCCGGGCTCTGCCCGGACCCTCCCCCAGCTACCGCTGGGGGTGTCCCCTGCCTCGAACGCCGGCGGGGCTGGAAGGCCCCGCCGGCGTTACCGGGTCAGATCTTGCCGCGGTTGTCCCGGAGGTGGTCCGCCACCGGGGTCAGGGATTCGCGGAGGGTCGCCAGGGCCGCCGGGGACAGCAGGTCGATGAAGTGTTCCCGGACGGATGCCACGTGGTGCGGGGCGACCTTGCGCATCGTCTCCATGCCCTCGTCCGTCAGCACCGCGTACAGGCCGCGCCGGTCGGACTCGCAGTTGACCCGGCGCACCAGACCGGCCGCCTCCATCCGCGTGATCTGGTGCGACAGCCGGCTCTTGGACTGGAGGGTGGCGGTGGCGAGATCGCTCATGCGCATCCGGTGTCCCTCCGACTCCGAGAGGTTCACGAGGATCTCGTAGTCGTTGATGGTGAGTCCGAAGGGCTGGAGATCCTTTTCCAGCTGGTGCATGAGCAGTCTGTTGACGTCCAGGTGGGTACGCCAGGCACACTGTTCGGCATCGGTGAGCCAGCGGGTGGCTGTCTCGGTCTCCATGGTCTCCATGAAACAACTCTACCTAAAAAGTTGAATGGCGTACAAAATACGACGATGTGCGCAGGATCACAGTCCGAATCGCCGCTGGAGATCACCCAGCTGCCCCGGCATCCGCGGCACGCCCATCGAACCCGCCGGGCCCTGACCGGCTCCCGGAACGCCCTGGGCGTTGCCGGTGGCCGCGCCGGCGCCGACGGCGCCGATCGCCTGCTCCGCCATCAGCGTCTCGGACGACTGGAGCAGCACCGTCCCCGCCCCCACGAACTCGAACTGGTGCTCCTCGCCCGACGTGCCGCCGATGCCCGTCAGCGAGCGCAGTCCGCCCATCACGCCCGACATGTAGGCGTGGTCGTAGTGGTGGCACGGCGAGGGGCAGTCCGCCCAGCCCACCAGCGCCTGCGGGTCCACGCGCAGTGGCGGTTCCATGAACACCACCGGCCCGCTGGACGCCGCCACGAACTTCCCGGTCCCGATCAGCGTCAGGAACCCCGGGACGATCGACTGCTTCAGGGCCAGCGTGGGCTGATAGGCGAGGAGATTCCCTGACCGGATGGTCAGGTTCCCGTTGTCCAGGTCGAACGAGTTCACGTCGAAGGCCCGGTCGGCCAGCAGCATCTTGCCCTGCCCCTCGGCCACCACCCAGTCGCTGGCGTGCAGCGGCGAGTGGAAGCTGGTGCGCAGCAGGCGGTCGAAGCGGCCGTTGCCGATGCCGTTGAACTCGATGCTCCCGTAGTACGAGATCATCTTGCCCTTCTGCAGGAACCACTGGCTCCCCTTGAGCTCCACGCAGAAGGTGTACGGGTTCACGTTGTCGTCGGACGGCAGGGTGTACGGATCGAACACCGTCGGCCCGCCGGGTCCACCGGGTCCGCCCGTCACAGGACCAAAGTTCACAGCTTTTCCTCCGAGGCCTGTACGTACACGGCGCCCTGGCCGGACAGCTCCAGCTGGAACGCCTCACCCGAACCGCGGCCCACCATGTCCCGCCAGCCGAGCGCGGTGGAGAGCTTGTTGCGGACGTCGCCGTGGTGGGCGACGTACGCCTGCGGGTCCACGTGGATCGGGCGCTGGGGGGTGATGGGGAGTTCGATGACCCCGCCGTGGGCCATCACGGCGACCGCGCCGTGGCCCTTGAGGGTGGTGGTGAACAGGCCCTGGCCGGTGACCTGGCCGCGCACCATGCCCATGACCCCGCCCTGCGAGCCCATGAACATCGTGCCCTGCGTCAGGGTGCCGTCGAAGGCGAGGAGCCGGTCGGCCTCGACGTAGAGGGTCTCGCCGGAGAGGTTGATCACCTGGATGTGGTGGCCGCCGTGGCCGAACATCACGGTGCCGCTTCCCTCCACCGTCATGAGCGGCGTCTGCTCGTTCGCCACCCGGCGCCCGATCATGCCCATGACGCCGCCCTGGCCGCCGGTCAGGCTCGGGGTGAAGGAGACGTCCCCGCGGTAGGCGAGCATCGCGCCGCGCTGGCTGTACATCTTCTGCCCGGGGACGACCTGGGCCTCGACCATCTTCGAGTTGATCTCGCGGAACGGCATCAGACCTCACCCCCGATGGTGTTGCGCTCGCTGGGCTGTACGTAGACCAGCCCCTCGCCCTCGAAGCGGATCTGGAAGGCCTCGCCGGAGCCCTCGCCGATCAGGGTGCGGAAATTGACCCCGGACTGGAAGGACTGCTGGAGGTTGCCGGTGTGCGCGATGTACGCGCCCGGGTCGACCGAGAGCGGGTACTGGGCGCTGACGCGCAGCACCACCGCCGGGCCGTCGGACACGATCGCCGCCTGGCCGGAGCCTTCGACGGTCGTCGTGAACAGCCCGTTGCCCGTCGAGGCGCCGCGCAGGCCGGTGAAGGTGGTGCCGGTGCGCAGACCGGCGTCGGTGCACAGCAGGTTGCTGGCCTCGACGTAGAGCTTCTCGCCGTGCAGGCTGACGAGGTTGATCTCGCTCGCGCGGTCGGCGAAGAAGCAGGTGCCGTGCCCCTGTACCTCCATCACGGTCATCTGTTCGCCGGTCAGCCGGCGGGTCACCATGCCGCGGAGGCCTTCGCCACCGCCGGACATCTTCTTGAAGGCCATCTGGCCGTCGTACGCGACCATGGCGCCGTTCTTCGCTTTCACGGCGTCACCGGTCAGGTCGACGGCGAGCACCTTGCTGCCTTGGAGTCGGAACTGAGCCACGGGAAGACGGTATCCGCCGTCAGCGGGGGCGAACAGGGCCCCATGGTGGATATACGCCACACTCGGGCGGCACCTGAGACGTACGGGGCCCGCGGGACCGGCACCCGGGGCAAGACCCCGCCGGGCGGCTGAGACACTGGGACGGACCCCCCGCCTCCACCCGCGAAGGTTCCACGTGGACATCAAGACCGCTTCCGCCCTGCACCGGCTGCGCCTCATCTCCGTTCCGGAGGCGCTGTCGTTCCCGGCTCTGCTGATCTTCGGCTCGCTGCTGAGCCGGATCTCGGACATCGACTACCTGATGATGCCGCTCGGCATCCTGCACGGGATCCTGTTCGTGATCTACGCGGTGTTCCTGCTGGACGTGTGGCACAAGGCGAAGTGGCCGCTGAAGAAGGTCATCCTGTTCCTCGTCCTCGCCCTGCTGCCCTTCGGCGGCCTCTACGGCGACAAGCTCCTCAAGCGCGACGAGGCCGACAGCGTGATAGCGGCTCGTGCCCGCGAGGCGGCCGAGGCGTGATCATCGCGTTCTCGGTGACCCCGCTGGGGGTCGGCGAAGAGGTCGGCGAGTACGTCGCCGACGCGGTCCGCGTCGTACGCGAGTCCGGCCTGCCGAACCGCACCGACGCGATGTTCACCACCGTCGAGGGCGAGTGGGACCAGGTGATGGACGTGGTCAAGCGCGCGGTGGCCGCGGTGGAGGCCAGAGCGCCCCGGGTCTCCTTCATCCTCAAGGCCGACATCCGGCCAGGGGTGTCCGACGGGATGACCTCAAAGGTCGAGACCGTCGAGCGGTACCTCGCCGAGGGCTGAGCGAGCCCGCACCGTACTTGTCAGTCGTACCTCCCTGAGCGCCCCCGGCCTGTCGGCCGGGGGCGCTCGCGTGTGTCGGGGGGCCTGCGGCCAGGCGGATGTGTGTCAGGCCACACGCCGAGTGCGGAACCGGAAGATCCGCCGGCTTCGTGTACCCGGCGAGGACCGCGCACCGGGCGGTCCCGTCAGGGCCTCACTCCGGGTTCCGGAACATTTGCTGAACCGGATGCGCCGGGGACGCGGAGCGCGTCGACGATCCCGGACAAACGGTTCGGCGGGAGTTCCCTTTCGCCGCGACTCGGCATCGCAATAAGTACGCGCGGTCATTTTGCGCGCCTTCGTCGCATTCGCCTGACGCATTCCCGCGGCCGCGCGGAGTGATTTCGGCGTGGGCGTTTCTCATTCCGCGGTCGGATCGAGCGGGAAGGCGCCCGGGACTCCTGCCGCCCGCGTCGGCGCCGGGTGGTGCGGCATGTGCCAACGGCGTCTCCCACGTGCTGATACTGCCGTGCGGGCAGCCAGGGCGCGCGCGAGAACCGGCCCTGGACCCGGTGGTCGTTCCGTATGCGCAGGGCCCGCAGGCGGGAGCCGCGGAGGTGTGCGGAATCGGCCGACCGATCATTATGTGACACGCGCTCAGATTCTCAAGCGTGTCGAACGCGGCGGATCCCTTCATCCAACTGCAAGGCGTGGTTGTCGACTTAGCGGCAACGGGAACTTTTTTGACCGGTGATCATCTCGTGTTTTATGGTCTGCCCTGCTGCATGTGCAAACACACATGACATCTCGGGGGATGGGCGCAGGCGCCGGCGTGAGGCCAGGCCGTGCGCCGCCCGCGCGGTCTTGTGGAGCTTGGTGATGAGAACGCACGGGGCGAGCGGTGGGCCCCTGTGGTTCTCGGCGGGGGAGGTACGGGGATGGGCTCGTTTGCCAGAATTGCCCGGAAGGTGATGGGCCTTCCGGAACCGGTCGACCAGAACAAGCGTGGACTCACGGCGGGGCTGTCACGCCAGGACGAGAAGCCCGCTCCGCAGTCGGCGAATCCGTGGGAAGCGGCCGGCGCCGAGCTGGCGGCGCGTGAGCGTGCCGCCGCGGCGCCCGGGGAACCGGCGGGCCGGCCGGCGCCGCCGGCCGTTCCCTGGGTACCGCAGGACGAGAGCTCGGGTGTCGTTTTCGCCCGCAGGCTCGGCCGCGGCCTGCTGTGGGCCGTGGTGGCCCTCGCCGCCGTGACCGGCGTCCGCGCCTGGGTGGTCCCGCCCAAGGCTCCGACCGCCGCCTCCGCCCCGGCCCAGGCCGCGCCGTCCTACCCCACCGCTGACGCCCAGGCCGCGGCGGCCCGCTTCGCCCGCGCCTACCTCGGCTGGGACGAGGCCAGGAAGGAGGAGCGTGCCGCGCTCCTCGCCTCCGTCCTTCCCGCCGGCGCGGACAGCACCATGGGCTGGGACGGCAAGGGCCGCCAGGAGGTACTGGCCGTCCAGCCCGGCGCGGTCACCCCGGGTGAAGCCGGTCGTGCGCTCGTGCGCGTCGACGTCCTCATCCGTTCCACCGCGTCGGCCGGTCCGTCCGCCAGTCCGTCCGTAGGCCCCTCCGCGACTCCGGCCCCCGGCCCGTCCGCGGACTCCCCGGCCGGTCCGGCCGGGGGAAGCACCCCCCGGGCGGAGCCCGGCGCCCGCTGGGTGGGACTCGACGTCCCCGTCGTCCAGGCCGGTGGCCGGTTCGCCGTCACCGGACGTCCCGGCCTGGTCGGGATGCCGGCGGCGGGCCCCAAGCTGCCCGACACGCCGGCCGTCCAGACGGACGCCGAGCTCACGAGCCAGACCAAGAGCACCGTCGAGAAGTTCTTCGCCGCCTACGCGGGCGGTGACACGGAGAGCGTCTCGGCCCCCGGCGCGCAACTGCCGGCCCTGCCGCAGGGCATCGAGTTCAAGGCGCTCGTCAGCTGGTCCGTCGACGTCTCCGGCAACGCCGACCGCTCGGGTACCGCCCAGGTCTCCTGGGTACTCGGCGGCGCCACCGTCGAAGTCGCCTACCGCGTGAAGCTCACCCGGGTGTCCAGCTCGGGCGCCCAGCGGTGGCAGGTCGCGGACATCCGCGGCGGCACCCTCTGACCTCTCCGTGACCGGCGCCCACCGAGGTGAGCCGTCGTCATGCAGTCGCTTCAGCCTGCCAGTCAACACATCAACGGGGGAAACCTGTGCTGCACCAAACCGCTGCCGAGACGCTCGCGCTCACCACGGGCGCCGACCTCAAGGGCTGGATACTCGCCGTCGTCGGCAACCTGTTCGCCGCCTTCCTCGGGGTCAGGGCCCTGGGCCACTTCCTGAAGAAGGAGTGGGGCGAGATGTTGACGCTGTTCGTCGCCGCCGTGTTCGTCGCCGGAATCGTGTGGTTCCCGGACGGCGTCAAGGCGCTCCTCGGCGACGTCTGGAAAAAGGTCGCGGGGGCCTGATGCGAGTCGGTCGCACCTACACCGCGCACCTCCACCTGGAGACCAGACAGCACGAGCTCCTCGGAATGGACTTGGGCGAAGGCGTGCCGCGCCGCGCGCTCGTCATGGGACTCGCGCTCTACATCGTGTGGGCGGGGCCCCTCCTCCTGCTGTTCGGCTTCCCTTCCAAGATCACGTTCACGTTCTACTTCCTGCCTCCGCTCCTGACCGTGGTCTACGGCACGCAGAAGAGCCGGGCCGTGGACCGCCGGTGGAACGTGACCCGCTGGTCCATCGGGGCCCGCTACCTGGTGCTCGGCCACCGGCCGATCATCTGTGGCGGCCGCCGCGCCGCCACCCGCGGCGAGTGGATCAGCCGCCGCGCCCGTTGGTCCGGGAGGACCGAGTTCCTCCTCGAAAGCCCCCTCGGGGGGCCGTTGGAGCGATGGCTCGGCGCCGAGGAGGCGGTGCCGGCCGGAGCCGGAGCACCGGTCCGCCTCACCGCGCGGCCCCGTCTCTACGGCCCCGACGCCGTGGCCCGTGCGTACGGCCGTAAAGCACTTCAGCACCAGGAGGGGAAAGCGTCTTGAAGATCCTGCAGAGAGTGGGCACGTTCCTCGGGATCGGCGGCGACCGGTCCGCCGGGGCCCCGCGGTACGTCGCCCTCGCCGACGGCCTGATCGTCACGGACAGCCACACGGAGGCCTGGTTCACCCTCGCCTCCTCGAACACCGACCTCATGAGCGAGGGCGCGCGCGACACCGAGCTCGACGCCGCCGCAGCGGCCCTCGCCCGGACCCTCGCCGGGTTCGACTGCCACCTGCGCGTGCTGTGGTCGCCCCTGCACGCCGAGGACTACGTCGCCGAGGCGGCCGAGACGTTCAGCCACGGCGCGTGGCAGGAGTGGGCCGAACTGCGCGTGCGCAGGCTCGAGCAGATCGGCCTGCCCACCCGGCACCTCCTCCTCGGCGTCCGGATGACCGAGCGCGCGGGCGCGGCCCGGACGGCCGGCAAGCGCGGCGTGCAGGAGGGGCTGGGCCTCACCTCGACGACCGTCTCCACGCGCGAACTCAGCAAGCTGGACGCCCAGATGCGCCGCCTCGGCCGCCGCCTGGAGGCCAGCCCGTGGAAGGCGCAGCCGGCCGCTGTCGAGACCCTGGCGTGGATGATCTCCCGCGAGCAGCACCGGGGCGCACCGCTCCCGGCGGCGAGCGGGGGAGCGATCACGGGCGCCAAGCTGGCGGCGCTCACCCGGGGGCGGATCCTGCCCCACCCCGACCACCTGCGCGTGGTGGACGCGCAGGGTGAGGTGGCCGCCTGGACGGCCGTCCTGACCATGACGGGCTTTCCCGAGGAGATGCAGAGCCCGGGCAACGGCGAGTGGCTGCGCGTCCTCTCCGAGATCAACTACGTACCGGACGTGGACGAGGACGACCTCGACCCGGCCATCGACCCCACCGCGCTGATCCTGCCGGTGTCCCCCGAGGCGAGCGTCCGGTTCCGTGTCCAGCCGAAGCGCGACGCCCTCAAGCTGGTCGACGAGGCGCGGCGGCTGGCCAAGGAACAGCGGCGTTCGGCCGCCCGGCAGTCCGCCGAGGACCCGGGGCGTGAGATCGAGGAGACCGAGCACGTGATGGCCGGGCTCACGCGTGACATGCGGCGTGAGGACCTCACCCTCGTCGAGGACCATCCGCGGCTCGTCGTGACCAGCACGGTTTCGCTCGCCGACCTCCGCGACCGGGTGGACGCCGTCATCACCCACTACGGCGGCATCGGCATCGAGGTGGTCGTGGGCGAGGAGGAACAGCGTGAGCTGTACATCGAGACGCAGCCCGGTGACCAGCTGCGGGTGCCGGACCTGGGTCACGTCCGGGACGTCACGGCGCTGGCCGGCTCGTGGTGGTGGGGCGGTGCGCAGGTCGGTGACGACACCGGCCCGATCGTCGGCTACCTGACCGGCTCCACGCCCGGGGTGTTCCGTAACGACGTCACCTCGGGTTCGGACCGCGGCGATGCCACGACCACGGCCTATGTGGGCCGTTCGGGCCGTGGCAAGACGATGGCGATGATGCTGTCGATGCTGGACGCCGCGTTCCGCGGTGCCCACGCGATCGCCCTCGACTTCAAGGGTGACCTCGGGGGAGTGGTCAACGCCGCCCGCCGGTACGGCCTGAACGCCCACTTGGTGGAGACCGGCCCGCGCTTCGCGGGGTCCTGCGACCTGTTCACGCTGCTGGCGACCGACGGCATCGACGCCGCCCGCGGCGAGGTCCCCGCACAGCTGAGCATCGCCGCCCCCGAACACCTGCGCCAGCGCGGCGCCGAAACCCCCATCACCCACGCCGTCAACGCCGTCGTCAAGGCGGGGGAGCCGGCGACGTGGAAGGTGATCGAGTACCTCCGCGCGATGGAGGACCCCCTCGCCCGGGAGACCGGCGAGGCCCTGTACGAACTGGCCCAGTCCTCGCTGGGCGCCCCCTTCATGGGCCGTCCGACCGGGGACGCCCCGCTGATCTCCCCGGGGCCGGGGATCTGGGTGGTGCAGATGCCGGGCCTGTCCCTGCCCGGGGTCGAGGCCGGGCGGCACGAGTGGACGCCGACGCAGCGGCTGTCGGTGGCCCTGATGCACAGCATGCTGGCCTACGGCATCACCACCGCGGGCCGCCGCGACCTGCGCCACCTGCGCAAGAGCGTGTGCGTCCCCGAGGTCCACGTCCTGACCGCGACCCGCGAAGGCGCCAACTTCCTCCAGTACATCGCCCGCGTCGGCCGCGCCCTGGGCACCTCCCTCCTCCTGGACACCCAGGACCCCGAAAGCCTCGTCGAACTCGTCGGCATCACCGAACAGCTCACCACCGTCGCCGGGTTCCAGCTCACCACCAAGGGCCAGCAGGACGGCCTCGCCGAACTCCTGGGCCTGCCCAAGGACGACCACACCCGCGCCCTGATCCGCTCCGTCGGCCTCCTGCCCGACGGCGAGATCCGCCACGGCCACTGCATCATCCGCGACCGCCGCTTCCACTGTGCCACCGTCCAGTGGGACGTCCCCAGCCTCGAACTCCTCGAACTCCTCGACACCTCCCCCAAACCCGCGCGCCACGACGCGGACTCCGACGCTGCCGAGAAGGTGCCCGCATGAGCCGTCGCACGATCTACGTCGCCACTGTCGTTCTCACCGCCTCCCTGGCGATGGCGGGCTGCAGCTCCTCATCGGGTGAGGCAGCGGGGAGCCCCTTCGCACCGAAGGATCCGAAGGCGGCGGCCATGGAGGTGGCCAGGACCTACATGGACGCGGCCGTCCGCGACGACTGGAAGACGGCCTGCCCGCTCGAGTCCCAGAGCTACCTGTCCGGGACGGTCGAACAGTGTGTCGCCACCCACACGGACGACGAGACCTCCGCCCCGGAGGCTGGCAGCGGTCCCGAGCCTGCCGGTGCGCGACAGTTCAAGGCCTCGGACGCCGTGGAAGTCGTCGCCGTCGGCAAGCACCCCGCCGGGTTCGGCGTTCTGGTCACCCAGACCGAAACGGAGCCGGGCAAGCCCACGGAGACCGACCGTGTGGCACTGCGCCTGGTCGAGGAAGGCGGCTCCTGGAAGGTCGACCAGCGCGAGCGGGTGCGTTCGAAGGACATGGCGCGCATGCCCGACATGCCCGCGCTGGTCCGCGCCCTGCTCACCGCGGGAGGGGAGTAGGAGATGTCCATACGCGTGCCACGGCTCAGAACCGTGGCGATCCCCGTGCTCTTCGCCTTCACCTCCGTGATGGTTCTCGCGGGTCAGGCACATGCCGAAGACATCAACCCGGTCGGTATCGGAGACCTCTTCTGGTCGCCGAGTGACGGGAACGCCCCCAAGGGTGGGGAGACGATGTACGAGCTGTACGACCCGGGGCGCTGGTTCATCGATGCCGACCTCAACATGTTCGAAGCGGTGGACGGAAGCGCGCACTTCGTCGCGTCGATCCTCATGGCCCTTCTCGTCATCGTCGGCCTGGCCATGACGGTGATCGTGGGCTGGGTGTTCCGGTTCACGTCGATTCCGGAGATGGAGAAGGCCATCTCCGGAATGATCGGCGGCGCCTCGCAGAGCCTGATGGAGTTCGTTCTCCCGAGCTGCCTCGTCGTCGGCGGTTTCATCGCCTTCGTGCAGCACAGGAAGGGCGGCGGAGGAGGGGGGCTCTCGCAGATCGCCTGGGTCCTGATCTCGGGCGTGGTGTCCGTATCCCTCCTGCTCAGCCCCCAGTCCTGGGTGAGCGGGGTCGATTCGGCGCGGCAGGTCGGCGCGAGCATCACCATGACCGCCACCGCCGAAGGCCTCGGCAACGGGTCCAGTGACTACCCGTTCGCGCTCAAGAACCAGCCGAAGTTCACGGAGAACGGGCGTGACACGCTTCTCCGGAAGTCTCAGGACTCCATCTGGCGCGGGTTCGTGGCCACCCCCTGGTGCATTGCCGAATTCGGAAGCCTGGAGGTGTGTCAGAAATTCGGAAGGCAGGTCCTCGACCAGGGAACGAATGCTGAGACGCGAGAGAGCTATATAAATAAGAATGTAGATAAGGAGGCTGTCGGTCAGGCCTCCGTCGACTGGGTGAAGGGAGACACCCCGGTCGGCCGCATCATGGTGCTGATCCCCGCCGTCATCGTCGCCCTGATGTTCGCGATCCTTTTGCTGGTCCTCGCGTTCACATCCCTGGCGGCTTTCCTGGGGTCGCTGCTGCTGCTCCTGACCGGCGTCTTCTTCGCCTGCCTCTGGGTCATTCCCGGGCGGCCGAGGCAGTGGGGGCTGGCCTGGTTCGACCAACTCCTCGCCCGCACCCTCGAAAGCTTCATCGCGACCCTGGTGCTCGGCGCCGTGCTCTCGGCACAGACCGCGACCATGCAGATGTTCGGCAAGTACGGCTGGCTGCCCACCATGGGCCTGTCCATCGCCCTCTCCGTCGTGGCCTTCCAGTTCCGGTCCGTGCTCGCCCAGATCTTCGGCGTCCGCGGCACGACGGGCGGTTCGATCGGGGGCATGCTCGCCGCCCGCGCCCTCAGCATGGCCGGCAAGGGCGGGAAGGGTCCCGGCTCCGGCTCCAACCACCGTCCCGGGGAAACCCTCCCCGGCCGGTCCGGCGGTGGCGGCGGTGGCGGGAGGAACGTTCCGAGGCTTCCCTCCGGCTCCGGCGGATCCGGTGACGGGGCCGACATCACCGTCACCCGCGTTCCCCCGGCGCGCCCGCCCGCCCCGGCGCCGCTCCCGGCCGGACACCCCAAGATCGCGCTTCCCGCGGGGACTTCCGCCGGGTCCACTGCCGGATCCGCCTCGGGGACGGCAGGTACGACGACGGCCCGCACCGCGGCGGTCACCGGACCCGAGCCGCGCCCGGCTCTGGCCGTTCAGGGCTCGCAGTCGCGTCCGGGCCTGCCCGGCCAGGAGGTTCGTCCGGCCCTACAGGGCAGGGAGGTCCGTCCGGCCCTGCCCCCCGGCCCCTCGGCCGGTGCCGCCGCGGCTCCGGGCACGAGCGAGGGGAACGGCCCGTCCGGAACCCCGGCTTCGCCGGTCATGCGCCCGGAGACCGGCAGGCGGCCGAACTTCGCCTTCCGCCAGGCTCCGGCCCCGGGGGCGCCGGGCGAGCCCCGCGTCATCGTGGGGACCGTCATCCGCAGCACGCCCAACGGGCCTCCGCGCGGCCCCGCGAGGACATCGTCCCATTCGTTCCGACCCCCGGTCAGGCGGACATGAGTGACCGAACGCCACAGGAGTGGCGCGACATCCTGGCCGACGTCAACAACTACCCGGAGGAGGTCAAGAAGGGCGGCAGCCGCCGCGAGCGGCGCCGTGCGCAGGCCGTGCACCGTCAGGAGGTGCGGCGCAGGTCCCACGAGTGGGTGCGCGAACAGCGCCGTCACGACCCGATCCGCCCCACCGGGGCCGTGATCGTCGTCGTGCTGCTGCTGGCCCTCGGAGCGGGTGCCCGCTGGGTGTGGCCGGGCCTCCTCGGTGAGAAGCAGCCCGCTGCGGCCGCGGCTCCCGCGGCACCCGCGGACCCGGGGAGCGAGGACGCCGGGGCGCAGGCTCCGGCGGCCTCCGCCCCGCCCTCCGCCGCGCCTTCGGCGCCGCCCTCCGCGGCGGCCCCGCCGGCCGACCTCGGCAACCCCGACCGGGTCGCCGAGCAGTTCATGCGCATCTACCTCACGCGCAACCCGCCCCAGGACCAGAAGCACGGGACGGTGGTGGAGCGCGCCAAGGCCTTCATGGCGCCGGCCCTGGTCGTGAACCTCTCCGAACACACCGACCCGGCCTGGGACAAGCTCGTCAGCCGGGGCGGCATATCGAAGGTGCGTTCCGTCGCGGTGGCCCCGGCGGGGAAGGACCTGCCCGGGGACTCCCCGCTGCGGGTGTGGCGTCAGGCGACGGCCGCCGTGGACGTCGACGGCTACACCGACTACAGCGAGAACACCGTCCTGCAGCTGGAGTTGATGACCTCCGGCAACGGGAAGTGGCACATCACGCGGATCCTGGGCCTGTAGTGCGGGCCCGTGACGCGGCGGGCCTCCTGCTCGATGCCAAGGGGACCGTCTTCAAGCTCAAGGCCGCCGCCGTGGTGTCGGTCGTCCTCGTCCTCTGTCTGCTGCTGCTCGGGCTGGTCGCCGCCATGGGCGGCGACGCCTCGGCCGTCGGCTGCGGCGACCGGGGCCGCCCCGGAGTAGGCCCCGGAGACGACGACGAGGGCGGCGGCGGAGGCGCGCAGCGCCCCGGAGAGGGCATGCGGAAGGCACAGATCGCGAACGCGGAGACCATCGACGGCGTCGCGAAGGAGGGCGGACTGTCCGGCCAGGCCACCCTGGTCGCCCTGATGACGGCCATGCAGGAGAGCACGCTCCTCAACCTGGACTACGGCGACCGCGACTCGGTCGGCCTGTTCCAGCAGCGCCCCGTCGCGGGCTGGGGCACCGCGGAACAGATCATGCAGCCCAAGTACGCCGCCAAGATGTTCTTCTGGGGCGGCGACGACGGCGACCCGCCGGGTCTGACCGACATCCGCGGCTGGGAGTCCATGAAGTACGGCGCCGCCGCCCAGGCCGTCCAGCGCAGTGCCCACCCCGATCTCTACGACCAGCACGAGGCCTACGCCCGCGGGATCGCCCGCGACGCCGGCATCGACCTGAACCGGCGCGGCACGAGCGGGAGCGCCCCGGGCGCCACCGGTGAGCCCGGCAAGCCCGACAAGCCGGGCGGCAAGGGTTGCGAGGACGATGGCGGAAAGCCCGGCGAGCCGGGCGCGCCCTTCCACGACGGCGCCGCCGGCTGGCCCCCCGAGGTCAAGAACCCGCGGAGCACGCGGGAGGCCATCGCGGCGGCCCGCGAAGAGGCGCGGAGCGGTCCGAAGAAGTGGTACCAGATGTGCCTGGCCTTCACTGCCGTCGTCTACGGATGGTCGTACTCCGGCGTCGGCTACGCCATCGACCACTACAAGGAAATGCCCGCGAGCATGAAGCACGACAAGGACAGGAACCCGCCTCCGGGTGCACTGATGTACTGGGACACCGGCCAGCGGGCCGGCCACGTCGCCGTCTACCTCGGGGACGGCCAGATCGCGAGCAACGACATCCGCAGGCCCGGATACATCGACGTCGTCCCGGCGACGGAGATCGAGACGAAGTGGGGCGCCACCTACCTCGGCTGGGCGCCCCCGTACTTTCCCAAGGGCGGATGACCCCGTGACCATCGACCCCGGCCGGGTGCCGGCCACCCCCGTCTACACCATCACCCTCACGAGCTCCGGCGTCAGCATCGACGGAGAGCCGGTCAGTACGGGGCCCGGCGACCTCCCGGCCGCCCGGCGGGCCGCGCTCGCCGAGATCCGCGTACGCGCGGCACTGCGGGGCCGGCCCGTCCGGGTCACGGCCAAGGAGCCCGACGGCTCGGCCTGGCCCCTCGTCGTCGACCCCGACGGCAACGTGACGACCCTCACCGCGCCCCACCCCGTCGTGCCCCCGCAGACCCGGCCCGCCGAGGACGCCGGCCCGGCGTCCGGCCCGGCCGCATCCGCGCCGCCCGCCCCACCGGGCACGCCCCGGCCGGTCGCGGCGGAGTGGGGAGCGCCGCTGCCGGACGCCCACCAGGACGCCTGGGCGCGGCTGTGGGCGGCGCACGGGGCGGGGGACACCTCCACCGCGATCGCCCTGGCGGAGCGGACCGAAGCCGCGCTGGAGACCGAGTACGGGCCGCTGCACCCGCACACCGTGCACGTCCTCGGCGTCCGGGCCTGGCTCACGCTCGCCCGGCGTGCCGACCTCCCCGCCACCGTGCGGTTGCTCGTCCACACCGCCCTGCGCCGCCGCCGGGCAGGAGCGGAACCCAGAACCGAGACCGCGCGGGTGGCGGGCAACGCCCATGCCGCCTGGCGCTTGTTGGCCAAGGAAGACCCGCGCCGGGCCCTCGAACTGAGCACACCCCTCGTGGACATGCTCACCGAACTCGGGTGGCGCAGCCGTACCCAGGACGTCGTCCGCTGGGTGGAGCGGGCCGCGCGTCTCTCCTCCTCCCCGGACGAGGCCGTCTCCGCAGAAGGAGGATCGTGAAGATGACCGCCGATCAGCAGAAGCAGCCGAGACCCGGCGACGCGTGGGTGAAGGAAGCGGCCCTTCTGGTGGCCGTCTCCCTGGTCCTCCTGTGCGGTGCCTGGTTCGCCGCGCGCCTCGGCACGTCCGCGGGAGGTGCGCCCGCGCCGGCCGGTCCCCTGGCCTTCGCCGTGGACCTCGTCACGGGCGCGTACGTGTGGCCGGGCGGGCCGGCGAACGCCTTCGCGGCCGCCGAGGTGTTCGTGGTCGCGGGGGCGGCGTTCGCCGTGTACCGGATCCGCCTGCGCCGGCGCAGGAAGCCCGACGTCGACGGTGCGGCCGAGCATCTCGCGCAGGGCGACGAGCTCGGCCGCCTCAGCGCCAAGGGAGCCTCCGCGACCGCCGAGCGCCTGGGCGTGCGAAGCCGCGTGCCCGGTGTCCTCATAGGCCGCTCGGTGCGCGGACGGCAGCCCCTGTACGGGTCCTTCGAGGACATGCACGTCGACATCTGGGGTCCGCGCACCGGAAAGACGACCCGCCGCGCCATACCGGCGATCCTCGACGCCCCGGGCGCGGTGCTCGTCACCTCCAACAAGCGGGACATCGTCGACGCCACCCGCGGGCCGCGCGGCGCGCACGGCTCCGTGTGGGTCTTCGACCCGCAGCAGGTGGCCCAGGAGGCGCCCACCTGGTGGTGGAACCCCCTGTCGTACGTGACGGACGTGGGCCGGGCCCGCAAGCTGGCCGAGCACTTCGCCTCGGGCTCGCGCGACGCCGACGCCTCCACCGACGCGTACTTCGACCCCGCCGGCCGGGACCTGCTCGCCAACCTCCTGCTCGCCGCCGCCACCGCCAAGGCACCGATCACCCGGATCTACACGTGGCTGGCCAACCCGAAGGACGACAGCCCGGAGCGCATCCTGCGCGGCGCGGGACACCACATGCCGGCGGACGCCCTGTCCGGGGTGATCACCGCTCCGGACAAGCAGCGCGGCGGAATCTACGGCGTGGCCCAGCAGATGGCGTCCTGCCTCGTCAATCCCGAGGTCAACAGGTGGGTGACGCCGGTGGCCGATGACGACGACCGTCCGGAGCTGGACCCCGCCGAGTTCGTCCGCGGTGACGGCACCCTCTATTCGCTCTCCCGGGAGGGCGGTGACTCGGCGGGCCCGCTGGTGACGGCCCTGACCGTGGCCGTCGTCGAGGCCGCGGAGGAGTACGCCACCTCCCAGCGCGGCGGCCGGCTGTCCAAGCCGCTGCTGGCCGTGCTGGACGAGGCGGCGAACGTCTGCCGCTGGCGCGCCCTGCCCGACCTGTACTCGCACTACGGCTCGCGCGGCATCATCCTGATGACGATCCTCCAGTCCTGGGCTCAGGGCGTGGAGGTGTGGGGCGAGCGGGGCATGGAGAAGCTCTGGTCCGCCGCGAACGTGCGGGTCTACGGCGGCGGCGTCTCCGACACCCGCTTCCTCGGGGACCTCTCCGAGCTGGCGGGCGAGTACGACGTCCGCGAGTTCACCGCGACCCGCGAGGCGGAGTTCATCGGCTGGTCCGGAAACCGCACCGTGAACGAGTCCGTCCGCCGCGACCGCGTCCTGAAGGTGTCCGACCTGGGCGCGATGCCCCCGGGCCGGGCGCTCGTCCTGGCCTCCGGGACCAAGCCGGTCCTGGTCGAAACGCTGCCCTGGTGGGAGGGCCCGCACGCCGACGCGGTGAAGGCCTCCCTGAGCCGACACGACCCAGGCGCCCGCAACTGAGCACACGTGCGACCGGGATACGGTCGAAAAAGCACCGAATGAGCAAGGAGAGAAGGATGTTGACGGAAACCACGGGCCGCACCGCGCAGGACCTGACCGCGGAGCTGGAGGGCTGGCAGGGAGTCGACTGGGTCTCGGTGTGGGAGGGGCCGCCGCAGGGCGGGTCGCCGGAATTCCGGGAGTGGTGCGGGCGGTACGGATGGGATCCGCAGACCTTCGACCGGCAGCTGGTCGCCAAGACGCGCAGTGGCGGCCGCTGGACGTTCTTCGACGTGCTGGGCGGCCAGTGGAGTCCGGTCAAGAGCCTGAGGCACTACCCCTGGCAGGTGAAGGCCGCCACCGCGGCCGAGAACGGGGAGGTGCTCTCCGTCGCGGTCGAAACCTGGCCGGTGTACTTGAATGCCGCTGAAGCGGTGCTGGGTGCACCTACCTGGTCGGGTTCCTGGGACGCCGAGGACTTCCCGGAGCCGCCGGTGCCGTCGTACTGGCTCAGCCGGGAGTTCCGGCTGAAGAAGCGCAGGCCCTACGAGTTCGCGTACTGGAAGCCGGCCAGTGATGTACCGGGGGAGCCGTACATCGTGCTCAGCCAGTCCGTGGCCTTCCAGACGTGGACCGCCGACATGGCGGGAGCATCCGCCATTTCGATCGACATCTACGCGCCCGCCGACTTCCTGGACCGTCGATGACGGCAGTGGCGCCGCCCACCAACGGTGAGATCACCACGGCCTTGAGGCTGGAGGGCGAGCACAGGGCAGCCACGCCGACCACGCCCGAGCAGGTGGAGGAGGTGCACGAGCGCCTGATCCGGGACTGGCAGGCCGCGAACGAGGCGGGGACGCCCACCCCGGACATCCAGTCGTTCATCCGGGAGGTCGCCGCGAAGGAGTCGGTCACCAACAAGGAACGCGGGGACGTCCGCGCGTTCTGGTCCTACAAGTCCCAGCCGGAGGGCGCCCCGAGCGAGGTCGGCCACCGGTATCTGGCGCAGGCGTGTGGGGTGACCCGGAACTACCAGGTGCTGGAGGACAGTCCGGCCGGGAAGCAGCTGGATTCGTACCACCTCTGGGAGCCCGAGGTCCAAGGGCTACTCGTGCAGGATTTCGCCGTTTCGGAGGCTGAGTCGGAGGCCCTCGCACCGGAGGTCTGGAGCACGGTCTCCCGCCGCTATGCCGAGGAGGCCAAGGGGCCTGTCGTCGTCTTCGCCGCCGACATCGGCGAGGAATCCGTCCTGGGCAAGGACGAACTCCCGCAGCTGCTCGCGCACAAGCAGGTGGGCAAGGAAGGCGTGGAGTTCGCCCTGCCCTCGCCCCGGCACGAGCACCTGCCGCGCGAGATAGACGAGTTGATAGCGGACGACGCCGTGCGCTGCCAGGTGCGCATGGAGGACTTCGATCCCAAGGAGACGACGCCGAAGGACTTCGCGGAGAAGCTGGGCGCCATCGACGTGCCGGAGAACCGGCAGGCGGACCATCAGGCCGCGCTCTCACGGCTGATGTCGGCCGACAGCTACGCCGAGCTGAACGCTCCGCCCGCCGCGTCCGCCCGGCCCGGGCCGGAACGGGCGCACGGCTTCATGCTGGCTGTGGACATCCCTGCGAAGGTCCCGTTGCCGCGTCCCGGGCGGCCCTCGGGCCACGGGGTGATCAACCCCGTGCCGGAGCTCGCGCCGCGCGCCCCGGGGGTCGAGCGCTGATGAGTACCGTTACCGGGGCCCGGGACGCGTCCGGCGAGGAGGCGGAGTTCTACTTCGCCGACGTCTTCGCCTTCGTCTCCGGATATCTGGCGCCGACGGTCCGGCGCCGCCTGAACGGGACGTCCGCCACCTGGTGTCCCCGCTGGTGGGAGCACCCCGAGGCGGGTGCCAGGCTGTCCGCGCTGTGGCTGGCCTGGGAGCACCTGCGCCACGATCCGATGCTGGGGATGTCCACGTGGTGGCTGCACCACGCGGATCCGCACCTGCGGGTGCTGACGGACCCGGACGCCGGGCCGTTCGGGGCCTGCTCGCCCAAGGGCGGGCACACGGCCCACCCCTTCGACCCGCTCCCGGTCGATCCGTACGAACCGGCCGGCGGCCAGGCCTGACACCGCCTCTACGCGGAACCGCCGCTCGCCAGCGCGATGCCCAGGGGCGTGCGCTCGTAGAGGACCTGGTGGCCGTGGCGGGACGGGGTGAGCAGGCCCGCCGCGCGCAGGGCCTTCAGGTGCGCCGAAACCGTCGAGGGGGCCAGGCCCAGCCGGTGGGCGAGGGTCGTCGTCGACGCGGGCTCGCGCAGCGCGCACAGGACCTCCGCCCGGGCCCGCCCCAGCAGCCCGGCCAGTGCGCGCGGGGCCGGACCTGACACGGCCGTCCACAGTGCGCCGATCCCGCGCGCCGGGTACACGAGGGTCGGCTGCCACGGCGCGTCGAAGCCGCCGACCACGTCCGGCCAGCCGAAGGCGCTCGGCATCAGGACGAGCCCCTGCCCGGCCAGCGAGCGGTCGTGGTGGGTGGCCCGCGCGATGGTGAGGGTGTCCGTGTCCCCGTGCCAGCGCAGGTCCGGATGCAGCCCGTCGAACAGCGCCTCCAGGCCGCCGGCCGCCAGACGCCGCGAGTGGAACAGGATGTCCGCCTCCAGCAGCCCGCGCAGCCGCGGCCAGTGCGGGGCGACCAGGGCCAGCCAGGCACGCTCCGTCAGGTCGGCCAACTCCCGTACCGCCCGGGCCGGATCGGCGAGCATCCGCTGCCCGATGTCGCTCTCCAGCGCGCCCGGGGTGCACGCGAGGGCCCGGCGCAGGTCCTCGCGGACGGCCTGCGGATCGGCGGCCCGTACCCGGGCCAGCTCATCCTCGAAGGTGACCGACGGCCCGATCGGCGGCGGGCTGATGAAATCCGGATTGTGCCCGGCGCGCGGCATCAGCAGCCACAGCGGCCGCAGGTCGAGCCCGTCGGCGGCGGCCCGGATCCCCTGGAGCCAGGGCAGGTGGTACGCATGCCTGCGCGGTCGCAGCAGGGTCCGCACCGCCTCGTGCGTCTCCCAGCGCGGTGAGACGGCGAAGCGGCAGCGCAGGAGGTCGCCGGGGCCGAATCGGTAGTGGAATCCCATGGCCCCCGCCCTTCCGTCCGTTCGGAGCGCCCGACGCCGCCCGCCCGCCCGAAGTCTGCCCCGCAGCCGGCCCGCTCCGCCGAGGATTCGGCCCGGACCGAATCCCTACGCCCGTCGGCCCAGCCCCGCCAGGCTGCCCGGCATGGCAACCGTCACCCCACCCACCGCCGACGCCGGACCCGCCGGATACCGCCCCGTCTTCCGGGTCCGGGAGTTCCGTACCGTCTTCGCCGCACACCTGCTGTCCGTCCTCGGCGTCGTCGTCGCCGAGATCGCCCTCACCGTCCTCGTCTACCGCGCCACCGGCTCACCCCTGATGAGCGCGCTCACCTTCGCCCTCGGCTTCCTCCCCTACGCCCTCGGTGGCACCCTCCTCGCCCCACTCGCCGACCGCCACCCCGCCCGACGGGTGCTCGTCGCCTGCGACCTCCTGTGCGCCGCCTGCGCGGCGGCCATGGTCTGGCCCGGGACCCCCGTCGCGGGTCTCCTCGTCCTGCGCTGCGCCATGGCCTTCGTGGCGCCGCTCTTCCAGGGCACCCGCAGCGCCTCCCTCGCCGACATCCTGGGGGCCGGGGAGGCCTTCGTCCTCGGCCGCTCGCTGCTGCGCATGGTCGCGCAGAGCGCCCAGCTCGTCGGCTTCGGCCTCGGCGGGCTGCTGCTCACCGTCGTCGCGCCGCGCGGGGCCGTCGCCCTGACCGCCGTCGGGTTCCTGGCCTCCGCGCTGCTGCTGCGGCTCGGCACCCGCAGCCGTCCCGCGCGCGCCGCCGCCGGCGCCGCCGCCCGGACCTCCCCGGCCCGGGGCCCGCGCGCCCTTCTCGGGGACCGCCGGCTGCGGGCGCTCACCCTGCTGTGCTGGCTGCCGCCCGCCTTCGTCGTCGTACCGGAGGCGCTGCTCACCCCGTACGCCCACGGCCGCGGGGCGAGCACCGCCACCCTCGGGCTGCTCATGTGCGCGCTGCCCGTCGGCACGATCGCGGGCGAGCTGTGGGCCGGCTCGGCCCTCACCGCCCGAACGCGTTCGCGGATCGTGGCGCCGCTCGCCGCGGTGTCCCTGCTGCCGCTCCTCGCCTACGCCGTCCGGCCCGGCATCGCCGTCGTGCTGGCGGCGCTGCTGCTCGCCGGGCTGGCGCACGCGTACACGCTCGGCCTCGACCGGATGTACGTCGACGCCGTTCCCGACGAGCTGCGCGGCCGGGCGATGACCCTGCTCGGCACCGGCATGATGGCCCTCCAGGGCGTCGGCATGGCCCTGGCCGGGCTCGCCGCCGAGTTCCTCCCGGTGCACGCCGTCGTCACGGGCTCCGCCGTCCTCGGAACGGCCGTCGTCCTGCTGCTCCTGGCCGAACTGCGCGCCACGGCGCTGCCCCCGCGAACGCCAAGGAATGAGACGGGGCGCGCTGCCAAATGACCGCCCGGTAGGGTCTGGTGGATGCCCAAGCAGCTCAGCCTTCCCTTCGACCCCATCGCCCGCGCCGACGAGCTCTGGCAGCAGCGCTGGGGGCCGGTGCCGTCCATGGCCGCGATCACCTCCATCATGCGGGCGCACCAGATCCTGCTCGGTGAGGTCGACGCGGTGGTGAAGCCGTACGGGCTGACCTTCGCGCGCTACGAGGCGCTCGTCCTGCTCACGTTCTCGCAGGCGGGGGAGCTGACGATGTCGAAGATCGGCGAGCGCCTGATGGTCCACCCGACCTCGGTGACGAACACCGTGGACCGGCTGGTGAAGGCCGGGCTCGTGGCCAAGCGCCCCAACCCGCAGGACGGGCGCGGCACGCTCGCGTCCATCACCGAGAAGGGCCGCGAGGTGGTCGAGGCGGCGACCGAGGATCTGATGGAAGCCCAATTCGGCCTCGGGGTGTACGACGCCGAGGAGTGCGCCGAGATCTTCGCGCTGCTGCGCCCGCTGCGGGTGGCCGCCGGGGACTTCGAGGAGCGGTAGCCCGCTCGAAGATCGCCCGCCCCGCCCCGTTACGCTCGATGCCATGAAGTCCAATGTGCTGACCAGGTACCGGGTGATGGCCTACGTCACCGCCGTGTGGCTGCTGGTGTTCACCGTCGCGATCATCTTGGACCGCGGATTCGGGATCGGCGACACCATGGTGATCTCCCAGATCCATGGTCTGCTGTTCATCGTCTACGTCCTCTTCGCCTTCGACCTCGGCGCCAAGGCGAAGTGGCCGTTCGGCAAGCTGCTCTGGGTGCTGGCGGCGGGCTGCATCCCCTTCGCCTCGTTCTTCGTCGAGCCGAAGGTCACCCGTGAGGCGCGGGAACTGATCGCGGGACCGGCCCCGGTGACCACCCAGGTGTGAATCCTGCCGCCACGGGGCAGCCCGTGGCGGTCAGCCATCGACATTTACTAGGACGTCCTAGTAAATTCATGGGTATGGATCCTGACGCCATCGAGGAAGGCCGCCGTCGCTGGCAGGCCCGGTACGACAAAGCCCGCAAGCGCGACGCCGATTTCACGACGCTCTCCGGCGATGAGGTCGATCCCGTCTACGGGCCCCGGCCCGGGGACACGTACGAGGGATTCGAGCGCATCGGCTGGCCGGGGGAGTACCCCTTCACCCGCGGTCTGCACGCCACCGGATACCGCGGGCGGACCTGGACGATCAGGCAGTTCGCCGGATTCGGCAACGCCGAGCAGACCAACGAGCGCTACAAGATGATCCTGGCCGCCGGCGGCGGCGGGCTCTCCGTCGCCTTCGACATGCCCACCCTCATGGGCCGGGACTCCGACGACCCCCGCGCCCTCGGCGAGGTCGGACACTGCGGGGTCGCCATAGACTCCGCCGCCGACATGGAGATCCTGTTCAAGGACATCCCGCTCGGCGACGTCACGACCTCGATGACGATCAGCGGGCCCGCCGTACCCGCCTTCTGCATGTACCTGGTCGCCGCCGAGCGTCAGGGCGTCGACCCGGCCCTGCTCAACGGCACGCTCCAGACCGACATCTTCAAGGAGTACATCGCCCAGAAGGAGTGGCTCTTCGAACCCGAGCCGCACCTGCGCCTCATCGGCGACCTCATGGAGTACTGCGCCCACGGCATCCCGGCCTACAAGCCGCTGTCCGTCTCGGGCTACCACATCCGCGAGGCCGGGGCGACGGCCGCGCAGGAGCTCGCCTACACCCTGGCGGACGGCTTCGGCTACGTGGAGCTCGGCCTCTCCCGCGGCCTGGACGTCGACCACTTCGCCTCCGGTCTCTCCTTCTTCTTCGACGCGCACCTCGACTTCTTCGAGGAGATCGCCAAGTTCCGCGCCGCCCGTCGCATCTGGGCCCGCTGGATGAAGGAGGTCTACGGCGCGAAGAGCGACAAGACCATGTGGCTGCGCTTCCACACCCAGACCGCCGGCGTCTCCCTCACCGCCCAGCAGCCGTACAACAACGTCGTACGCACCGCCGTCGAAGCCCTCGCGGCCGTTCTCGGCGGCACCAACTCCCTGCACACCAACGCCCTCGACGAGACGCTCGCCCTGCCCAGCGAGCAGGCCGCCGAGATCGCGCTGCGCACGCAGCAGGTGCTGATGGAGGAGACCGGCGTCGCCAACGTGGCCGACCCGCTCGGCGGTTCCTGGTACGTCGAGCAGCTCACCGACCGCATCGAGGCCGAGGCCGAGAAGATCTTCGACCAGATCAAGGAGCGCGGCCTGCGCGCCCACCCGAACGGGCAGCACCCCATCGGGCCGATCACCTCGGGCATCCTGCGCGGCATCGAGGACGGCTGGTTCACCGGGGAGATCGCCGAGTCGGCCTTCCAGTACCAGCGCTCCCTGGAGAAGGGCGACAAGCGGGTCGTCGGCGTCAACGTCCACCACGGCTCGGTCACCGGCGACCTGGAGATCCTCCGGGTCAGCCACGAGGTGGAGACCGTACAGGTGCGGGAACTGGCCGAGCGCAAGTCCCGGCGCGACGACGCCAAGGTGACGGCCGCGCTGGGCGAGATGCTCGCCGCCGCACGGGACGGGTCGAACATGATCCCGGCCATGCTGGACGCGGTCCGCGCCGAGGCCACGCTGGGCGAGATCTGCAACGTGCTCCGCGACGAGTGGGGCACCTACACGGAACCGCCCGGCTTCTAGACGCCGGTTGCGTCGAATGCGGTGGAAGGCCGGTCGTGCCCGCCTCTACGGTGGCGGGGCGCCCGAACCGGTCAGCCACTCACCGAAGTTGTGCAGACCCGTGCCGAGGACCGGCCAGATCAGACCGAAGACGATGCCGGCGACCAGACCCG